>DATMVL010000001.1:0-16257 GCA_035563175.1 Rhodoglobus sp.
TCGATCGTCATCCGGCATACCCAGGCTTTGACCGCCGCGCCCGCGCGGCCGGTGAACGCCATCCGACGAGGCGAGTCGTCGGCGTGGGTGAGCTGGAAGTATCCGTCCTTGCGTCCGAGACTGATCGACGGACCGAGAAGGCCGATCGAGATGGGCTGCGGCACCTGCCCCCGGAGGTCGGCGAGTACGCGCTCGGCCGCTGCCAGGCCGAGAGGCAGGGCCGTCCGAGCACCCATGCCGAGGTGGGCACCGACCTCGGCCGGAACGTGCACCGCATCGCCGGCGCCGATGATCTCGGGGTGGCCGACGCATGCCAGGGTCTCATCCACCAGCAGACGGCCGTTCGCATCGACGGGCAGGCGGCTCTCGGTGGCCAGCTCCGGGACATCGAACTGGGCCGCCCAGACCGTCACGTCCGAGTGGAGCAAGCCACCTGTCTCGGTCTCGACGCCGCGGCTGTCGACTCGCCGGACTCGAGCCCCTTCCACGATCTCGACACCGAGCCGCCGCAGTCCGCGTGCGATCCGCCGACGCGCCACCGGGCGCATGCCCGCCGCGAAACGGCCGGTGAGCAACCGCACATTGCTCCGCGGATAGGCCTCAGCCAGCTCTGCGGCCGTCTCGATCCCCGTAGGGCCACCGCCGACGACGAGAACCTCGGTCGCGCCGCGCGAGAGCGCATCCCGGATGTCGGTCGCCCCGTGGAGGTCCCCGATCGTATGCGCGAATCGCGCAACGCCAGGGACACCGGTCGCCGGCCGCGAACCGACCGCGTAGATCAAGCGGTCGTACGGGAGCTCGGCGGCCCCCTGAGCGGTCGTGACGCGCACCCGACGTCGGGTCGCATCGACCCGTTCCGCGAGTCCGACGACGATCCGAACCCTCGGCCCGACCATCGACTCGAAGCTGTGCGTCGGGTCGCCTCCACCGCCGGCGAACTCGTGGAGGGTGATCCGGTGGACGAACCTGTCGGACGGATTCACGATCGTGACCTGCACTCGGGCCGCCTCGGCTTCCGTGAGGGAACCGGTGAGCCGGTTGGCAGCGATCATCCCGGCATACCCGCCCCCGATGATGACCACGGACATCTTCTGCGGTCTTCGACCTGCTGCAAGTTCGATCATCACGCATCGTTCCCGACTCGAGCGAGAACCGGCCGGTCACCGAATCTGCCGCGGGTGACGACGAGGACGACCAGGGCGATCAAGGCGTAGGCGGCGAGATGCGCGAAGCCGAACGGGCTCGCCGGGTACAGCATGCGCAAGGTGCCCTCGCCGAACCCGCTGCCACTGGAGACGGCGTTGCCCACGGCGTGGAAGACGCCCACGAGCAGGATGCTGCCCGAGCGGGAGGCGAGCCACCCGGTCAGCAGACGGAAGGGCACCGCGAGCGCGGCGAGCACGAGGATCACGACCACTCCGCCGACGAGACCGTTCTGCGCGGCCATCGAGATGTGCTGCAGGGCGAACAGCGGGGCGGTCATGACGGCAGCGAGCCGGATGGAACGCCCTCGCTGGAGCCTCGACTGCACGAACCCCGTCCACGCGAGCTCCTCGCCCCAGTTCGCGGTCACGAGACCGATCAGCGCCTGGGCGGACGTGACGCCGACGATCGTCCACACCACGTCCACGGAGGCGCCCCGCGGCATCCCGAAGATCGCGAACCACAGCGCGATCGCAGCGAGCGGAACGACGAGGACCGCAGCGATCCACCACCGGGGCCGCACCCGCACACGCAGCGCTGACGCCAGAAGCCTGCGCAGCCCAACGCGACCGTCGACGATGCGGGTGATCACGAGCGCGGGCAGTACGAGCCCGACCAGCGTGCTGGCGATGATGAAGAGGTGCACGGGCACATCGACGCCGTTCGCAGCGAGGACGAGCGGCGTGAACGCGATCGCCTGCCCGACGGTGAAGAACCAGGCGAAGAACACCAGCAGCGGGTGACGGTGCACGAAGCCCGTCGGAGATCGACCGGGGGCTTCGGCGAGTGCAGTTGTCATGCACCCGTTGTTCCAGTCCGCCCTTGATCGGATCTTGCACGGCGTCGAAAGTCGGAACGGACGTTGCCATGATGTGAACCACCGCCTGTCGTAACGAGGAGCTGCCATGAGAGGTCACGTCGTCGTCTGCGGTCCGGTGTCCTGGAACTCGATCGTGGTTCTCGACCATCTGCCGGACCCGACTCCGCACATGCAGTTCGCGCTCGAGCACTTCGAGACCATCGGCGGCACCTCGGCGGGCAAGGCGCTGCACCTTGCGGGCCTCGGCAGATCGGTCGTCTGCAGGACGGTCGTCGGTGACGACGAGCGCTCCGAGGGGATCGTCCGGGCACTCGAAGCGGCCGGCGTCAGGATGGAGGCGACCGCGACGACCGGACCTCCGGAACGTCACCTGAACCTGATGACGCCGGCCGGTGAGCGCGTCTCCATCTACCTGTCGAGTCCGACTGCGCCCGGACCCGAGGCGACCGCCTTCGCAGCGCTCATCGAGGACGCCGACGCCGTGGTCATGGACCTGTCCGAGGCGTCCCGAGCGCTGCTGCCGACCGCGGTCGCGAGCGGTCGGCCGGTGTGGACGGACATCCACGACTACGACGGGCGGAACCCGTTCCACACGCCCTTCATCGAGTCGGCGTCGTACGTCTTCATGAATGCCGACGGCATGCCGGAGCCCGAGGAGTTCATGCGGGCGCGCGTGGCAGCGGGTGCTCGCGCCGTCGTCTGCACGCTCGGAGCGCGCGGTGCCATCGCCGCCGACCGCCACGGGATGCACCGCGTCGATGCGGTACCCACCACCGTCCGCGACGCGAACGGCGCGGGAGACGCCTTCCTCTCGGGCTACCTCGACGCCACGCTGACCGGTTCTCGGACACCTGAGGCCCTTGCAGCGGCGAGCCGTCAGGCTGTCGTCGCCCTCCGTTCCCGCCATCTGCATCCGGTGCTGGAGCAGACGCTCGGCGGGTGATCACCGAACGCCGACATTCCGCGTCATGCTCACCTTCCTCTACACTTGCAGAGGAAGGTGAGCATGAGCTGGTCAGATGCGGGTCACGGCGTCCGCGGTGCGGAAGCGGCCTGTCGGGTCGTACAGTCCGCGCACGATGCCGAGCCGCTTGCTGATGCGATCCGGCCAGCAGAAGTCGAAGGCGTCGGGGTCGTTGGCGCGGCCGAAGAAGTTGGCTTGGGTCTCCCCGCTGGCCCACGGCTCGAGCGCTGCGAGAACCGCCCTGATGGTGTCGGGCACCGGACCATCGAGCAGCTCGGGCACCGGGGCCCCGACGATGTGCACCGAATGGGAGGCGGTGCGACCGCCGACCGCGTTCGGCACCGCAGGGCTGCGGGCGATCGCCCCGCCGAGTACGCGTACCTCCACCGCGGCCAGAGGCGCGGACGTCCCCGGCCCCGCGACGCCGAGCAGCGCCTTCACGGCATCCGGATCGAAAGCGGAGAGCAGCATCCCGCCGTCTGTGAACGGCATCGGTTCGACCGGGTCCGCGTGCACGCTGCCGATCGCCGCGTACGGCAGCTCCCCGACCGTGTCGATCAGGGGCACTGCGAGGTCGCGGAACGGTGCGACGAGACGTTCGGCCTCGGCCCGGTCGCCCACGACCACCACCCGCACGTGCACGACGAACCGGCCGCGCAGCACCTCGGGGAGGGCGGGCACCGGCGGAAGCCGCAGCATCGCGACGGACGCCGAGACGCTCTCCGGCAGGTCGGCGGTGATCTCGGCGAATCCGTCGAGCACGACCGCCGCGTCCTCGGCGGAGAAGTAGAGGCCGCCGCCGTAGACGGAGCGCAACGGGAAGAGGTCGATGGTGATCGACGTGACGATGCCGAGCCCGACCTTCCCACCACGGAGGGCCCAGAACAGGTCGGGGTGCTCGTCGCGGTCGGCCGTGACGAGCCTGCCGTCAGCGGTCACCACCTCCATGCTGCGCACGTGATCTGCGGCGAAGCCGAACGTACGCGCAACCGGGCCGAGCCCGCCGCCGAGCACGTAGCCCACCACGCCGACGTGCGGTGCCGATCCGCACAGCGGCGCGAGCCCGGCGGGAGCCGCGGCGTCCAGCACCTGCTGCCACGTCGTGCCGGCGGCCACCGTGGCGGTGCGCGTCGTCTCGTCCACGTTCACCGAGGCGAGCCGGCGCGTGCTGATGAGGATTCCGCCCTCGACTCCGTCGCGCATGCCGTGGCCCAGGCCGAGCACCGCCACGCGCAGGTCGAGAGCCGCAGCGACCCGGACCGCAGCGACGACCTCCTCGTCCGAGACGGCCGGCACGACGACCGCCGGGGCGTGCGCTATCGCGAGGTTGAACCCCGTCAGCTCCGTGACGAAGGCCGGATCGGATGGCCGCAGCGCCTCCCCCACGCCTGCCGCCTTCAGTTCGCGCGCGATCGCATCCGCGTCGGTCGTAATCCCCATGGTGCTCCTCCTCGTGATCGTCACCGGGCCGGTGGCCCGGCAGATCAGTTCTCCCAGCCGTCCCTTGCGCCGGTCTTGCGTGGCGCCGCCGGCGATGAAAGGAACGCGTGATGCGACTGCGCGTACTCGGGCCGCTCGAGTCGGCGTCCGGTCCGGTTCAACCGGGTCGTACTGCGACGTTGCTCGCGCTGCTGGCGATCCATGAGGGGCGGCCGGTCTCACTGTCGCGGTTGATGGAGCAGCTCTGGGGCGAGAACCCCCCGGCGTCCGGCGTGGCGGCCCTGCACGTCTACGTGTCGAGGCTTCGCCGTCAGCTCGACGGGAGCGGACTCGGCGTGCTCACGCACGCGCCCGGGTACGCCCTGACCGCGGCGGAGGACGCCGTCGACGCCTGGGTGTTCCGCGACCTGGCGCGGTCCGCATCCTCGGCCGTCGCCGAGGGACGCGCCGACGATGCGCTGCGACTCGCTCGCAGGGCACTGGAGCTGTGGCGGGGTGAGCCGTTCCTCGACGTCGCCGCGATCGAGGATGTCGAGACCGAGCGCGAGCGGCTGCTGCGCGTCCATCAGGATGTGCAGCACGTCGCGGCGCGAGCACTGCTCGCACTCGGCAGAGCCGACGAGGCGCAGCCGCTCGCCGAGACGCTCACCGAACTCGACCCGCTCAACGAGGGCTACTGGCGACTGTGGATGCAGGCGCAGCACGCGGCGGGCAACAGCGCCCTCGCGATCAGCACGTTCGAGCGGTATCGCGCGTCGATCGCCGAGACGTTGGGCATCGATCCGAGCGAGCGAATACGTGCCCTGCACCTGGAGATCCTCAGGGCCGGGGATGCGACCACCGAGGCCGCACGGGTGGAGAGACCCGTGCAGCGCCGGGCCGAGCGCGCATCGTTGCAGCGGGTCGTCGGCGAAGCCTGCGGCGGCAGCGGGTGGTCGGTGATCCTGGAGGGCGAGCCGGGCATCGGCAAGACCGCCTTGGCGGAGTACGCTGCCGACCTGGCCGCGGCAGCGGGCGCGTCGGTCGTCCGCGCCCGGGCGATCGACGGTGCCGGCACGCCGCCGTGGTGGATCTGGGAGCAGGTGCTGGGTCAGCTCACCGGTGCATCCGGCGCGGATCGCGTGCTCACGTTGGCACGGGCGGCGAGCGAGGTCGACTCGGACCCGGACCGCTCGAGGTTCCGATTGGCGGAGGCGATCGCGACCGACGTCGTCGAGGCGGCGACGCGGGGGCCGGTGTTCGTCCTCCTCGATGACCTGCAGTGGGTGGACGGCGGCAGCCTGGCCGTCCTGCAGGTGCTGCAGGCGCGCATCCGCACGATCCCGCTGGCCGTCGTCATCACGGCTCGCACCGGGTCCGACCGCCCCGCCGCGGTGCGCGATGTGCTGGCGCGCATCGCACGGGACGAGCGCGCCGTGGTGCACCGGGTCGCACCGTTCACGCTCGAGGAGGTGGAGCAGGTGATCGGGGCGGACGCCGGCTCATCCCCCGTCGCATTGCTCGACCTCTCGGGCGGGAACCCGTACTTCCTCTCGGAGCTGCTGGCGTCCGGTGGCGATCACGCTCCCGACTCCGTGCTGGAGCTGCTCCGCACCCGCCTCTCGGCCCTGCCCGGTGCGGCTCGCTCGCTGCTCGAGGTGGCCGCCGTCGCCGGGCGGCGGATCGAGGTCCCCGTGGTCGGACGTGCTGTGGGCGCATCCGGGGTGGAGGTGCTCGACGCACTGGAGGCAGCCGCGGCGGAGGGTCTGGTGACGCGAGCTCCCGCGGGCTGGCAGTTCCGTCACGACCTCGCGCGGCAGGCCATCGTGGAGTCGCTGGCCCCCTCAGCCCTCATGCAGGCGCACGAACGCATCGCCGAGGCGATCGGGGTCGTCCATGGGGAAGACCTCGAAGCCCACCTGGACCAGCTCGCTCATCACGTGTTCGAGGCGACGGCGGGGCAACGCTCGATGGAGGCGTTCGAGGTGTGCTCCGCGGCGGCGGACCTGGCCCACGACCGCCTCGCGTTCGACCAGGCGGCGGTGCAGCGCGCCCGGGCCGCGGCCATGCTGCCCCTCGGCGAGGAGCACCGTCGCCTGCGGTTCGAGACGCTGATGAGCTTGACGCTCGAGCGGCGCCTGTGCGGCGACCCGATGGCGGCTTCGGCGAGCCTGCGGCAGGCGATCGAGCTCGCGCGCCGTCTGGACGATGACGATCCGCTCAGCCGCGCTGTGGCGGTGCTCGGCGGGGTCACGCTGTGGAACTGGCGGCATTTCGAGCAGGTCGACGCGCCGACGATCGCCCTGCTCGATCAGCTGCTCGAACGGACGCACGACCCGCGCCGCCGCGCAGAGCTCCTGGGAACGCTCGCGGTCGAGCTGTACTACGACGACGAACGGCGCCGTGGCGAGTCGCTCGCCGAGCAGGCGGTCGCGCTGGCACGCGACCTCGGGGATCCCGCGCTTCTGGGTCGCGCGCTCAACAACCAGGTGATCGCCCTGTGGGCACCGGGCAACGACGGGCGCCGACTCGATGCGCTGAACGAGTCGATCACGCTCGCCGAGGCCGGCCTGCCATCGGTCACCGAGGCGATCGCGCGGATGCACCGCGGCCCGCTTCTGCTCGCCGACGGCGACGTGCGGGGATTCGAGGTCGATCTCGACCGTGCTGCGCGGCTCGCGTCGAGGGTGCAGCTGCCCGAGATCCGGGCGCAGGCGACGACCCAGCGAGCCGGGCTCGCGCTGCTTCGCGGCGATCGTGTCGAGGCGAGGCGGCTGATGGACGAGGCCCACTCGGTGATGAGCGCGACCAGCCTGTGGGGCGCGGAATGGATTCGCTTCGTACAAGCCGCCACCCTCGCCCGGGTGGCAGGCGACACCGCGTCCCTCGCGGCCCCGATCGTCGACAAGGCATCCGAGGATGCCTACCGTCCGCTGCGATGGACGGCGCTGCTGCTGCTCGTGCAGGCCGGGCGACACGAGGAGGCGCAGGCGATGCAGGCGCGGTGGGGCCTGCGATCGCTCGGCACCCGAACTCACTGGGCGAGCACCTTCGAGTGGGCACAGGCGGCCGAGGTGGCGCTGGCGCTCCGAGCGCCCGACCTCACCGAGGTGTACGCGGCCCTGCTGCCCGAGGAGCACCGGCTCGTGGTCGCCGGCACCGCGATCGCGGTCTGGGGGCCCGTCGCCGCGCTCCTGTCGCGTCTCGCCCGGGCGATGGGTCGCGCCGACCTGGCGGAGCAGCACGAGGCCGTGGCCCGCCGGCTGACGCTCCGGGTCTCAGAGGCGCTCGGGGCCCAGCCCGACTGGCCGCTGCGCTGACCTCGTGTGCTGCTCGTACAGACCGGGCAGGAAGTGCTCCAGGCGCCCGACCTCCTCGACGTTGTGCCTCACCCAGGCCTGCTCGATGCCCGGGGTGAAGACCCGCGAGCGCAGGTAGGCGTTCAGAGGTCGGGCGAGCGCCGACCTCCCCCCGAGGTCGAGCACCGACACGTAGTGGGTGCGGCCCCGGCCCTCGGACCAGGTGTGCTCGAGCTGGAACACCATGCCGCCGGCCACCCGCTGCACGAGCCGGATGCCGGTACGGTCGAGCTTCTCGACCCGGTCCACGCCGTCGACCCGATAGCGCTCATCGCGACCCATGGCCTCGACGATCCTGAATCGCGCGCCCTCCGCCGCTCCGCCGCCGGGCGCCTGCCGGGCCAGCGCCCAGTGGATGTGGTCGAGCGGGTGCCACACCGTGTAGCGGGTGTAACTGGCTCCGGCGTACGCCATGTCGCCGCCGATGTTGCTGAACCACCACAACAGCATGTCGGGAGTGACGCCCGCCAGCGGTTCATGGTCGATCGTGATGCGCAGGCGGCGGCCCGGGAACTCGGTGATCGCGACGCGATCGCGATCCACGGTGCGGAAGGGGAAGACCGTCGGCGCGGGGTTCGGCAGTGGGAGCTTCGTCATGGCGCTCAGGCTGCCCGGCGGCGCTAACACCGCCCTTGCACGTGCGCACCGCCGAGGGTCAGCCTCGTGCAAGCGAGTCGCGGGAGAACTGGGGGCACATCCCGTGAAGGAGAAACACCATGCGAACACCGCATCGAATCGGGCGAGCCGCGCTCGCCGTCGTCACCCTCGCCACCGTGCTCGCGGCACCTCTCACCGCGCACGCAGAGGAGGTCCCGCCCACAGCGGCCGCGGACACGACGCCGCCGGTCGTGACCGTCACCAGCCCGCAGGCCGGCGCCGTCTACCGGGTCGGCACCGCCCTCACCGTCGACTTCGAGTGCCAGGATCCCGAGGCAGCGGTCATCGTCTGCGACGGCGTGTACAACGCGGACGGGCAGACCGTCGTGTTCGACACCCCAGGCGAGTACCAGTGGACCTACGTGGCGCACACCGACGCGCCGCTGTCGACCTCGGTGGACGTGCGGTTCCGAGTGGTGCCCGACGACACTGCTCCGCCCGTGATCGACTGGCAGGTGCGCGCCTCCGCCCCGACGGCGTGGCAGACGGCACCGACGGAGGTGCTGTTCTGGATCGCCGAGGAACCCGGCGGATCGGGCATCGCGTCGCTGATGGTGACCGACTCGCGTACGGGCGAGGTCACGAGCAGCACCGGCGGGGCGGTCTCCGTCACCGCCGACCAGGACGGCGTGACGGACTTCTCGGCGGTCGCGACCGATGTGGCCGGCAACGTCAGCGCCCCGGCGATCGTGTCGGTGCGTATCGACGACGCCATCCCCTACATCGACGTGCTCGGCCCGACCGGCGACGCCGTCTTCCAGCGCGGCGACGACGTGACGCTGCAGTACGCCTGCCACGACGACGCCTCGGGCATCGACCTCTGCTACGCCGCCGGCGGCGACGCGCTCGACACGAGCACGATCGGCGGCTTCACCAAGCGCATCTGGACCCGGGACAACGTGGGGCGCGTCGTGTTCCTCGACTACGACTACAGCGTGGTCGCCCGCAGCGACACTCCCCCGTCGATCGGACTCGAGCTGCCCGCGCTGCCGGACTCAGGCGGGTACGTGGGGCCGGTGCCGTTCCGCATCGTCGCCTCGGACGACGACGGCGTGAATGCGATCCATTGGCGCATCGACGGTGGCGCGTGGCAGGCGGTCGAGGCCGACTCGGTCGACCTGGTCGCGCCGTGCGGAACGACCACGACGGTCGAGTACTGGGCCATCGACGATGGCGGCATGCGCACGGAGAGCATCACCGAGACCATCGAGTCGGTGTGCCCCGAGGAGGAGGGCGGTGCCGACCCGGCACCGCCGACGAACCATGACGGTGACCGGCTCGAGGCGCCCGTGGAGCATGACGACACCGGGGATGCCCCAGCGGGCCTCGCGATGACGGGTTCGGTCGCGCTGCCGCTCGGGCTGCTCGCCGCGCTGCTGCTCCTGGCCGGTGCCGCCGCGCTCGTGATCCTGCCGCGCCGCAGCTGACCTGGGCGAGGCGTCGTCGTCCGTTCGGACGGCGGCGCCTCGCTACATCCCGTCCGGCTGCATGCCACGCAGCTGAGCCAGGAGCGCCGCATCGATGTCGACGAGCTCGGCTCCGAACCCGGCCCTGGTCACCACCGTGAAGAGGAGCCCGTCAGTGAAGAGCACGAGCTCCTGCACACGGGCGGGCGACGCGGGTATGCCGAATCGTCCCAGGATGCCGGCCGCGACCTCCAGCGAGTCGCCGGCGGTGGGCGAGCCGGTCGTGAGGATGCTGCGGACCGGCTCCCGGTCGACCATGTCGATCATGAGCGCGAATCGGGCGCGCTGATCGTCTCTGCGTGCGGCGAGGCGTCTCACCAGGTCGCCCAGCACTGCGGCGACGACTTCCGCCGGGTCTTCGGTGAGCGGCTGCTCCGACCGCGCGGCCAGTTCGCCGAAGAACCATCGCAGATCGGCCGCCGTCCGGTCGGCCAGCCGCCTGGCGACGAGCTCGATGAGCGAGAGCCGCGTCGGTGCGTAGTAGCTCGTCGACCCTGGTGGCAGTGCCGCCTCGCGGTCGATCGCACGATGCGTCAACGCCCGCAGACCGTCGCGCGCGATCACCGTCGTGGCCGCCTCGGCGATCAGGTCGCGTCGGCCGCCGAGTTCTTCTCTCGCCATCGAGTCGAATCTACCGGTTACTACAGCTGTAGAGTACGCTGGGCAGTGTTCTCTACAGACGTAGAGGAACGGAAGGAGAAGAGGATGCGCGTCGGCATCATCGGCGCCGGGATCGGCGGGCTGTGCACCGCCGTCGGCATGCAGGTGGCGGGCCACGAGGTGGTCGTGTTCGAGAAGGCCGAGGAGCTCAGGCCCGTCGGCTCCGGGCTGTCGGTCTTCGCGAACGGCTTGCGGGCCCTGGATTCCCTCGGGCTCGGCGAGGCGTTCCGCAGCATCACGTCGACGCGAGCGGGGGCGCTCAGAGCCGGCCAGCGCCGGCCGGACGGACGGTGGCTCGCCACCATCCCGGCAGACGCCGTGCGGGAGCTGCGGATCGTCCATCGCGCCGATCTGCACCGCATCCTCGTCGATGCGCTCGCCCCCGGCACCATCCGCCTGGGCACCGAGGTCCGGCCGCCGGATGCGCTCGGCCGGCTCACCACCGCGTCCGGCTCCGAGCGCTTCGACCTCGTCGTCGCGGCCGACGGCATCCGCAGTCGCGTCCGGGCGTCCTGGCCGGGCGACCCCGGCATCCGCTACTCCGGCTACAGCACCTGGCGGGGGATCACCGACGGCCCCGTCGACCTCCTCGGGGCTGCGGGCGAGACGTGGGGACGCGGCCTGCGATTCGGGCTGGCCCCGCTGGTGGATGACCGGGTGTACTGGTTCGCCGTCGCATCCATGCCGGCCGACTCGACCATCGACGACGAGTTCGCGGCAGTCGTAGAGCGCTTCGGCGGCTGGCACGACCCGATTCCGGCGATCATCGCCGCGACCAGCCCCGACACCGTCTTCCGGCTGGACATCAACGACCTGGCCGGCCCCCTTCCCACCTTCCGTCGCGACAACTGCGTGCTGCTGGGCGATGCTGCGCATGCCATGACCCCGGACCTCGGGCAAGGCGGCGGCCAGGCGATGGAGGATGCGGCGACGCTCGTCGCGCTGGTGCGCACGGAGCCGGATCTCGACGCCGCGCTCGAGCGCTACGACCGCCTGCGCCGGGCGCGCACCCAGCCGATCGCCCGGCGCGCACGGATGCTCGGCTCGGTCGCGCAGTCCAGCGGACGATTGAGCGCGGCGCTCCGCGATGCGGTGTTCAGGATGACGCCCGCCGGCGCCACCGCCCGGGAGGTCCGGTCCGTGCAGGAGTGGGATCCGCCCACCGCAGCGTGAGGCGACAGGAGCCCGGCAGCTCGAGGGCTGCCGGGCTCCTGGTGTCAGCGCACGCACTCCGCGGCCGGCGCGCGAGTCAGCCCGTGTTCTCGTCGAGCAGCGTGCCGACGAGCCGTGCCGGGTCCGACGGGATGCGGGCCAGTGCGCCGACCACGATGGCCCCGATGAGCGCCTCCGCGAGCACGTCGAACGGCGCATCCTCGCGCAGCTGCCCTGCCGCGGCGCCGGCACGCAGCCGGCCTTCGACCGAGGCACCACCCCCGAGGCTGTCGCGCAGCCGCACCGCGATGTCGGCGTTCTGCGCCGCCGCAGCGATGAGCGAGCGCATCAGCAGCTCACCGTCGGGATCGCGTGCGACCCGCAGCACCTCAGCCGTCCAGGTCTCGAGGTCGCGCCGGAGGTCGCCCGTATCGGGGAGGTCGAAGCTGTTCGGCAGCAGCAGCCCCTCGATCAGGCACTCGGCGACGAGCTCGCCCTTGGAACGCCACCAGCGGTAGATGGTCTGCTTGCCGACCCCCGCCTCGGCCGCCACGCCCTCCATCGTCAGGTGGTCGTAGCCACGCTGGGCGAACAACGTCGCCGTCGCGTTCAGGATCGCTCGCCGGGCCGCTTCGCTCCGCACAGGCCCAGACCGCCGGTCGGACATGTTCACATCCTATTCGCAGATCCGATACGAGACGGTCCGTATCATCAAAAGGTGGCTGAACTCCTCTACCGACTCGGATCGGCGGCGGCACGCCGCGCCTGGATCGTCCTCATCACCTGGGCGCTCGTGCTCGCCGCGGCAGCCGGCGGCTTCCTGCTCGGCTTCCGCGGGCTGGCGAGCAGCTTCGACGTGCCGAACACCGCCTCGACCGAGGTGACGTCGGAACTCGAGGACAAGCTGCCCGACTTCAGCGGCGCCTCGGGCACCGTCGTGTTCGCCACCGACGACGGTTCCGCGTTCACCGACGAGCAGCGTGCGGGCATCAGCGCCCTCGTAGCCGACGCGCAGGATCTGCCCGACGTCGCTCGGGTCATCGACCCGTTCGAGACCGAGCAGCAGCGCGCCGACCAGGTCGCTCAGCTCGAGCAGGGCCGGGCCGACCTGGAGACCGGGCGACAGCAGCTGGACGACGGTCAGCAGCAGCTCGACGCCGGGCGTGCTCAGCTCGACGCCTCGCAGGCGCAGTTGGATGCGGCGCGCGCTCAGCTGGAGGCTGCCGGTCAGCCGACCACCGCGCTCGACGCGCAGCAGGCGCAGCTCGACGCGGGGCGCGCACAGCTGGACGAGCAGCAGGCGCAGCTCGACGCCGGCCGCGAGGATCTGGAGCGCGGCGAGGCCGAACTCGAACAGGGCGAGCAGCTGCTGGGGCTGGCTGCGGGCATCCGGACCCTGTCGGAGGATGGCAGCACCGCACTCGTGAACGTCGCCTTCACCGAGCCTCGGCTCGAACTCGACGAGGAGTCGAAGCAGGCGGTGATCGAGCACTTCGAGTCCGAGCCGGTCGACGGCGTCACCGTGTCGTTCTCGACTGAGATCTCGCAGGGCGTGCCGCAGATCCTCGGCGTCGGCGAGGCCGTCGGCGTCGTCATCGCAGCGGTGGTGCTGCTCGTCATGCTCGGCTCGCTGCTGGCGGCGTCGTTCCCGATCCTCACCGCCCTGGTCGGCGTCGCGATCGGCGCGCTCGGCACGCTGTCGTTCGCCGGCATCGTCGAGATGGCGTCGGTCACCCCGGTGCTCGGTGTGATGCTCGGCCTCGCCGTGGGCATCGACTACTCGCTGTTCATCATCAACCGGCACCGCAAGCAGCTGCTGCAGGGCACGGAGGTGGTCGAGTCCATCGGGCTCGCGAACGGCACCGCCGGCAACGCCGTCGTGTTCGCGGGGGCCACCGTGATCGTGGCGCTGCTCGCGCTCAACGTCACCGGCATCCCGTTCCTCGGCCTCATGGGCACGGTCGCCGCCATCAGCGTCGCGATCGCGGTGCTCATCGCCATCACGCTGACGCCCGCGCTGCTCGGGCTCGCCGGGGCGCGCGTGCTGAGCAAGCGCGCTCGCGAGCGGATCGGCCATCACGCCGCGCACTCCGCCGGCGCGGTGAAGCCGATGCCGACCTGGCGCGCCATCGTCACCGTGCTGGTGGCGAGCATCGCGCTGCTGGTGGTGGCGATCCCCGCCATGTCGATGCGGCTGGGTCTGCCCGACGGCGCGTCGGAGCCCGAGGGCTCCAACGCGCAGGTGGCGTTCGAGGCGACGGAGTCCGCCTTCGGCGAGGGCGCCACCAGCCCCCTGCTCGTCGTCGCCCATCTGCCCGAGGGCACGGATGAAGATCAGGTTCAGGATGTCCAGGTCGCCATCGCGCAAGAGGTCGCGGACGTCGACGACGTCGCCGCGGTCGCACCGATCGCCGTCGACGACGACACCACCCTCGTCGCCTTCCAGGTGCTGCCCGAGGAGGGCCCGAACGCGGTCTCGACCGAGCGGCTCGTGCGCGACCTCCGCTCGCTCGAACCCGCGGACGCTGACGGGGTGCTCGGCGTCGCCGGTCAGGCCGCGATCAACATCGACATCTCCGAGAGCCTCGCGAACGTGCTGCCGCTCTACCTCGTCGTGGTGGTCGGGCTGTCGCTGCTCATCATGATCCTGGTGTTCCGGTCGCTACTCGTGCCGCTCATCGCCACCGGCGGGTTCGTGCTGTCGCTGCTGGCGACCTACGGCGCCGTGACCGCGGTCTTCCAGTGGGGCTGGCTGGGCGAACTGTTCGGCGTGCACGCGCCGGGACCGATCCTGAGCTTCCTGCCGGTCATCCTGGTCGGCATCCTGTTCGGGCTCGCCATGGACTACCAGCTGTTCCTCGCCTCGGGCATGCGCGAGGCGTACGTGCACGGGTCGCCGGCGAAGCTCGCGGTCGCGCAGGGCTTCCGGCTGGGGCGCTCGGTCGTGATCGCCGCGGGGCTCATCATGGTGTCGGTGTTCGCGGGCTTCGTGACCTCGGAGTCGACGATCATCCGCTCGCTCGGGTTCGGCCTCGCCTTCGGCGTGCTCGTCGACGCGTTCGTCGTGCGGCTGCTGCTCATGCCGGCGCTGATGCACCTGCTCGGCCGGGCGGCGTGGTGGATGCCGCGGTGGCTCGACCGCATCCTGCCGAACGTGGACGTCGAGGGCGCCGCGTTGGAGCGGCGGCACCCGATCCACTGAGGTCCGCCGGCGGGAACTTCAGGTCGCCATGCTCGAGCGTTTCGGCACACCGTGCTCAGTGCTCGGCGCCGAGCCCGCCGGACAGCCGCTCGTGGAACACGCCGGTCGTTTCGTTCATGCCCTCCAGCACGACACGCTTGCCGCGCTGCTCGTACTTGGTCACGATGGCATCGAGCGCCGCCACGGACGAGGCGTCCCAGACGTGCGACCGCGACAAGTCGATGATCACCCGCTCCGGGTCCGCCGCGTACTCGAACTGGGTAGTGAGGTCGTTGCTCGAGGCGAAGAACAGCTCACCGTCGACCGTGTAGACGACCGTCGGCACGGCAGCCGACTCATCGATCGCGCGGGTGACGGTGACGAAGTGCGCGACCCGCCTGGCGAACAGGATCATGGCGGCGAGGACGCCAACGATGACGCCGATCGCGAGGTTGTGCGTCCACACCGTCACGATCACGGTGATGACCATGACCGCAGTCTCGCTCTTCGGCAGCCGGCGGAGCGTCGACCACTGCATGCTGTGCCAGTCGAACGTCGCCACCGAGACGATGACCATCACGGCCACGAGCGCCGCCATGGGGATGATGGCGACGACATCCCCGAGCACGAGCACCAGCACCAGCAGGAAGACGCCGGCGAGGAAGGTCGAGATGCGAGTCCGCGCACCGGAGGCCTTCACGTTGATCATCGTCTGGCCGATCATCGCGCAGCCGCCCATCCCACCGAAGAGACCGGAGAGAGTGTTCGCAGCGCCCTGCGCCCATGCCTCCCGCGTCTTGCGCGAGTGCGTGTCGGTGATGTCGTCGACGAGCTTGGCGGTCATCAGCGACTCGAGCAGACCGACAGCCGCCATCGCGGCCGCGTACGGGGCGATGATCTGCAGCGTCTCGTAGGTCAGCGGAACCTGAGGAAGGAGCAACTCGGGAAGGCTCGTCGGCAACTCGCCCTGATCCCCGACGGTGGGCACCTGGATGCCGAGCACCACGACGGCACCGGTGAGCAGGACGATCGCCACCAGCGGTGCCGGCACGGCGCGGGTGAATCGCGGCATGACGAACATGATCAGCAGGCCAAGCGCCACGAGCAGGTAGACAGCCCACGGCACGTCGATCAGGTGCGGCACCTGCGAGACGAAGATGAGGATCGCCAGGGCGTTGACGAACCCCACCATCACGCTGCGAGGGATGAACCGCATCAGCTTCGCCACACCGAGCAGCGCGAGCACGATCTGTATCGCACCACCGAGCAGCACGGTCGCGATGAGATAGTCCATGCCGTGGTCTCTGACCACCGGTGCGATCACCAACGCGATCGCACCGGTCGCAGCGGTGATCATCGCCGGACGGCCGCCCAGG
>DATMVL010000002.1:0-5322 GCA_035563175.1 Rhodoglobus sp.
CGGCGATGCGGTGGTCGTGCTGCGGCCGGCGGCCGAGCTGGTGGCCGCCTAGCCCTCGAACGGCTCGAGCACGAACACCGGGATCGTGCGCGACGTCTTGCGCTGGTAGTCGTCGTACGGCGGGTAGGCCTGCACGGCCCGATCCCACCAGAGCTGGTACTCGTCGCCGTCGACCTCGCGGGCGAGGTAGTCGCGCTTGACCGGGCCGTCCTGCAGCTCGACGTGCGGGTTCTTCTTGAGATTCCAGTACCAGACCGGATGCTCGGGCGCGCCGCCGAGCGAGGCGACGACCGCGTACACGCCCTCGTGCTCCACCCGCATCAGCGCCGTCTTGCGCAGCTTGCCGCTCTTCGCGCCGACGGAGGTCAGCACGATGACCGGCATCCCGCGCAGGTCGCCCTTCTCGGCTCCGTTCGTCGCCTCGTAGCGCTCCGCCTGGGTGCGCGCCCAGTCCGAGGTGCTGGGCGCGTACTCGCCTTCGAGGGGCATCAGGACCTCCAGGGCCGGCCCACGGCCACGATCAGGGCGCCGACCACGGCGCTGAGGGTGAGCATGACGATGGTGGTGACCGCCGACTCGACGCCCGCGATCGCCATGAGCGTCGGCGGGAACGACAGCAGCACCGCCGCGATCAGGGTCAGCCACCCGAGCCGCGCGCGGCTCGCGAGCAGCCAGGCCGCGCCGACGATGAGCACGGTCATGAACCAGGGGTTGGCGACCGTGTAGGAGGCCTCGGGCCCGAGCCGCAGTGCGCCGGTGAGCCGAGCGGAGATGAGCAGCAGCACGACCACCAGCAGCACCAGCGCGGCCGCGGCGGCGATCAGCTTCGCGGCCGCGCGTCCCGGTGCCAGCAGCAGCCCCGCGACGACCACGAGCAGCGCGAACACGAACTGCGACACCAGCAGGGCCGTGAGCGCGGCGGACCCGCCGAGGAACCCGCCCAGCGCCGCCGCCAGCTGGCCGCCGAGCGACTGGATGACGAGGTAGCCGCCGAGGAAGACGGTGATGGCTGCGGCGAGGCCGCGGCCCCGCGACGCGGGCGGTGGGGCGGTGTCGGCATACGGCGACGGCTCGGCGACGGTCATACCGCCAGTCTGTCGCATCGGTCCGGTTCCGCTCGCCGCCGATCCGCTTGACCGGGCCTGCGGCGACGGTTAGCGTTGCACCGTTGAAACGATTCATGCGGGCGGCGCCGCCCGGAACGGAAGAGCCATGACCGACTTCGCCTCCATCGCCCCCCGCCTCGCCGAGCAGGCGATCGAGCTGCCCTCGTGGGCGTTCGGCAACTCCGGCACCCGGTTCAAGGTGTTCGCTCAGCCCGGCGTGCCGCGCGACCCGTACGAGAAGATCGCCGACGCCGCACAGGTGCACAAGCACACCGGGCTCGCCCCGACCGTGGCGCTGCACATCCCGTGGGACAAGGTGGACTCGTACGCCGACCTCCGCAAGCACGCCGAGGACCACGGCGTCGGGCTCGGCACCATCAACTCCAACACGTTCCAGGACGACGACTACAAGCTCGGGTCGGTCACGCATTCCGACGACCGCATCCGGCAGAAGGCCATCGACCACCACTTCGAGTGCATCGACATCATGGGCGAGACCGGGTCGCGCGACCTCAAGATCTGGCTCGCCGACGGCACCAACTACCCCGGCCAGGACGACATGCGCGGCCGGCAGGATCGCCTGACCGACTCGCTGCAGAAGATCTACGAGCGGATCGGCGAGGGCCAGCGGCTGGTGCTCGAGTACAAGATCTTCGAGCCGGCGTTCTACCACATGGACGTGCCGGACTGGGGAACCAGCTACGCCCAGGTCGCCGCCCTCGGCGAGCGCGCGACCGTCTGCCTCGACACCGGCCACCACGCGCCGAGCACGAACATCGAGTTCATCGTCATGCAGCTGCTGCGGCTCGGCAAGCTCGGCTCGTTCGACTTCAACTCGCGGTTCTACGCCGACGACGACCTCATCGTGGGTGCCGCCGACCCGTTCCAGCTGTTCCGGATCATCGTCGAGGTGATCCGCGGCGGCGGGTACGGCGACGACGGCGACACCGCGTTCATGCTCGACCAGTGCCACAACGTCGAGGACAAGATCCCCGGGCAGATCCGCAGCGTGCTCAACGTGCAGGAGATGACGGCCCGCGCCCTGCTGGTCGATCGCGAGGCCCTCACCGCCGCCCAGCGCGACGGTGACGTGCTCACCGCCAACGGCATCCTCATGGACGCGTTCTACACGGACGTCCGGCCGATGCTCGCGGAATGGCGGCAGTCGCGCGGCCTGCCCGCCGACCCGATGAAGGCGTACGCCGATTCCGGCTATGCGGCCACGATCGCCGAGGGCCGGGTCGGCGGCGCGCAGGCCGGCTGGGGCGCCTGAGCGCGATGGAGCGAGTCTGCTTCCAGCTGCAGGTGAAACCCGAGCGGATGCCGGAGTACGTCGCGAAGCACGAGGCGGTGTGGCCGGACATGCTGCGTGCCATCGCGGACGCGGGACGGCGCAACTACTCCCTGTTTCTGCGCGAGGACGGGCTGCTGATCGGCTACTACGAAACCGACGACGACGCCGAGTCGGCCAGACGCCTCGCCGAGGATCCGCGGACCGCGGCGTGGGAGGCCGAGGCCGCCGGGTTCTTCGAGACGCTGCCCGGCACGCGACCCGATCAGGGCGCGCCGCGACTGCGCGAGGTGTTCAACCTCGAGGAGCAGCTGGGGCGGCTGTAGCGCCGGTCGACTCCCGCACCACGAGCTCCGGCTGGAACACCAGCTGCTGCCGCGGCACCTCGGGGTCGGCTGCCTCGGCGATCAGCAGCTCGAGGGCGGTGCGGCCGAGCAGGGCGCTCGGCTGCCGCACGCTGGTGAGCGGAACCACCGCTGAGGCGGCGAAGGCGATGTCGTCGTAGCCGACCAGGGCGATCTCGTCCGGTACGCGGAGCCCGCCCTGCATGACGAGCGCCTGCATCACGCCGAGCGCGACCAGATCGTTCGCGGCGAACACGGCATCCGGCCGATCGGTGCGCTCGCGCAGCCGGGTGCCGGCGGCTCGACCGGCCAGCACCGTCAGCGCCTCGGTCTCGATGACCTCGATGTCGGCACCGGTCGAGCGCGCACCCGCGAGCCGGTCGCTGACCTGGCGGATGCCCAGCGGGCCGCCCACGAACGCGACGCGCTCCCGCCCGCTCGCCAGCAGGTGCTCGACCGCGATGCGCCCGCCGGCCACATCGTCCACCGCGACGGAGCTGAACGCGGGATCCTCCGACGTGCGGTCGACGAGCACGACAGGGATGCCGCGGTCGCGCAGCCGGTGCAGCCGGTGCTCGACCTCGCCGATCGGCGACAGCAGCACGCCGTGCGCGCGCTGCTCCTCGAGCGAGTCGAGATACCGGGCCTCGCGGTCGGCGCGTTCGTCGCTGTTGCCGAGCATCACGGTGAGTCCGGCCTCGTCGGCGCGGTCCTCGACGCCACGGGCGAGGTCGGTGAAGAACGGGTTCCCGACGTCGAGCACGACGAGCCCGACCGTGCTGCTGCGGCCGGCCCGCAGCTGGCGGGCGGCGTCGTTGCGCACGTACCCGAGCTCGGCGATCGCGGCACGCACCCGCACGGACGACTCCGGCGACACCCGCACCGAGCCGTTGAGCACGTTCGAGACGGTGCCCACCGACACGCCTGCGCGCACGGCGACGTCGCGGATGCTCACCGTGCCCATGGGCACGACGGTACCCGACCGCCGCTACCGCACCGGGTGAGCACGCCACCGTCGCTAGGCTCGTCCCGTGCCCAACGCCGACGTCGAGGACATCCGCCGACCAGCGCTGTCATGGGCGCTGGTGCCCGGCATCCTGCTCAGCGGGTCGGCGCTGTTCCTGTTCGCCTGGCGTGGCGTGGCGGTGCCGCTCACCGTCCTCGGCTACGCGATGCTCGCCGCCGCGCTGGTGGTCGCCTGGCTGCTCGACCGCACCGGACGCAGCGCCGACCTGGCCCGCGACCTGCTGCTCATCGCCGTCGGCATGGTCATCGTCTCCACGGTGTCGGTCGAAGCCGACATCGGCTGGGCGAACTTCTTCCTGCTCGGCGCCGTGCTCGCGGCGGCCGTCGCGGCGCCCTACCTTCTGGCGCGGTTCGTGTTCAAGGAGCGGCTGATCCGGTTCCGCTGGCGCGGGGGCTGGCCGTGGAGCCGGACCCAGTGGGCGTACGTCGTCGCCGTGTTGTTCCTCGGCTGGCTGATCCTGCCGTTCTACTTCATCAGCTCGGGGGTCTACCTCAACTGGCCGGCGGTGCACGAGTGGCACGAGGTCGCGCGGCTGTTCGTCGGGGTCAACGCGGTGGGCACCTGGGACGAGCTGTTCTTCATCCTCACGGTGTTCGTGCTGTTCCGCCGGCACTTCCCGGTCTGGCAGGCGAACATCCTGCAGACCGTGATCTTCGTGTCGTTCCTGTGGGAGCTCGGCTACCAGGCGTGGGGGCCGCTGCTGACCATCCCGTTCGCCCTGCTGCAGGGCTGGATCTACTCGCAGACGAAGTCGCTGGTCTACGTGCTGACGGTGCACCTTCTGTTCGACCTGGTGGTGTTCCTCGTCATCGTGCACGCGCGCAACGACGGCGCGGTGCCGATCTTCCTGATCTCGCCCTAGCCGGCGGGTGACACCGGATGACCGGTGCGCTACGGTTGAGCCGAGTCGCGTGAAACGATTCAATCACCTGACGGCCGGCACCGGGAAGACCACATGAGCACCGCATCCGATCTCATCGCCCGCTCCAACGAACTGGGCTCAGACCCGCGCGTGACCAACTACGCCGGCGGCAACACGTCGGCGAAGGGCGTGCAGCGCGACCCGGTCACCGGCGACGACGTCGAGCTGCTCTGGGTGAAGGGCTCCGGCGGCGACCTCGGCACGCTCACCGAGGCGGGGCTCGCGGTGCTGCGGCTCGACCGCCTCCGCGCGCTGGTCGACGTCTATCCGGGAGTGGAGCGCGAGGACGAGATGGTCGCCGCGTTCGACTACTGCCTGCACGGCAAGGGCGGCGCCGCGCCGTCGATCGACACCGCCATGCACGCACTGGTCGACGCCGCGCACGTCGACCACCTGCACCCCGACTCCGGCATCGCGTTCGCCACCGCCGCCGACGGCGAGCAGCTCACCGCGAAGGCGTTCGGCGACCGGGTGGTCTGGGTGCCGTGGCGCCGCCCCGGCTTCCAGCTGGGGCTCGACATCGCCGCGATCAAGGCCGCCAACCCGCAGGCGGTCGGCTGCATCCTGGGCGGGCACGGCATCACCGCCTGGGGCGACACCAGCGACGAGGCCAAGGCGAACAGCCTCTGGAT
>DATMVL010000003.1:0-2600 GCA_035563175.1 Rhodoglobus sp.
ACCGAGGAGTTCCGCCATGGCCGGACCGAGCCACGACCCCGCCCTCTACCGCCCGCGCGACGTGGTGCCGATCCGCCGGGCGCTGGTGTCGGTGAGCGACAAGACCGACCTGCTGCGCCTGGCCGAGGCGCTGGCCGCGGCGGGCGTCGAGATCGTCTCGACCGGCGGCTCGGCGAGTCTCCTGCGCGACTCCGGGTACGCCGTCACGGATGTGGCCAGCGTCACGGGCTTTCCCGAATCGCTCGACGGCCGGGTCAAGACCCTCCACCCGAGCGTCCACGCGGGCCTCCTCGCCGACCTGCGCCTCGAAGACCACGAGCGTCAGCTGGCCGACCTCGACATCTCGCCCTTCGAGCTGGTCGTGGTGAACCTGTACCCGTTCGTCGAGACGGTCCGCTCGGGCGCGCAGGGCGACGACGTCGTCGAGCAGATCGACATCGGCGGCCCCGCCATGGTGCGCGCGTCGGCGAAGAACTACGCCAACGTCGCGATCGTGGTGTCGCCCTCGTCCTACCCTGCGGTGATCGAGGCGGTCGGCAACGGCGGCACGACGCTCGTGCAGCGCCGCGAGCTCGCCGCCCGGGCGTTCGCGCACACCGCCGAGTACGACCGCGCGGTGGCGACGTGGTTCTCCGAGGGCACGCTCACCGAGGAGGATCTGCCCGCGCACCTGACGATCAAAGCGGAACGCCTCGCGACCCTCCGCTACGGCGAGAACTCGCACCAGCGCGCGGCCATCTACACCCGCAACGGCGGCCACGGCATCGCGCAGGCGACGCAGCTGCAGGGCAAGGAGATGTCGTACAACAACTACGTCGACGCCGACGCCGCACTGCGCGCCGCGTTCGACATGGTGAAGCCCGCCGTGGCGATCATCAAGCACGCCAATCCCTGCGGCATCGCCGTCACCGCCCCGAATGCGCTCGATCCGATCGCCAGCGCCCATCTGCGCGCCCACGAGTGCGATCCTGTCTCGGCGTACGGCGGGGTCATCGCCGCCAACGGCACGGTCACGCTCAAGATGGCCGAGAACCTCAAGGACATCTTCACGGAGGTGATCGTCGCCCCCGACTTCGAGCCTGCCGCGCTCGAGGTGTTCCGAGCGAAGAAGAACCTGCGTCTGCTGCAGCTGCCCGCCGACTGGCGCCAGGAGCGCATGGACGTCCGGCTGGTCTCGGGAGGCCTGCTGCTGCAGGACGCCGACCGATTCCCCGACGACATCGAGTCGGTCGCGAAGGACTGGCAGCTGGTCTCGGGCGAGCGCCCTGCCGACGAGGACATGACGAACCTGATCTTCGCGTGGAAGGCCTGCCGCGCGGTCAAGTCCAACGCGATCGTGCTCGCGAAGAACTCGGCGACCGTGGGGATCGGCATGGGGCAGGTCAACCGCGTGGACTCCTGCCGGCTCGCGATCGAGCGAGCCGGAGACCGCGCCGCCGGTTCGGTCGCGGCATCCGACGCCTTCTTCCCCTTCGCCGACGGACCGCAGCTGCTGCTGGACGCGGGCATCAGCGCGATCATCCAGCCGGGCGGCTCGGTGCGCGACGACGAGGTCATCGCCGCCGCGCAGGAGGCCGGCGTGACGATGTTCTTCACGGGCGAGCGCCACTTCTTCCACTGAGCACGGTCGATCGGGTCTGGAGCTCGACGACATGCTGTTCGAACACGCTCGGCCTAGCCGAGGGCGATCTGCCGCGGGAGGAGTCGCCGTCCGACCCGCTGTTCTTCGGCATCACGCCGCGCGATCCGCTGTTCCTCCCCTCGCCGTCGCCCAGCCTTGACGCGCTGCGATCGCAGTTTCCCGCGCCCTCCCTCGCCGCGATGTCGCCGCAACCGGCCGCTGCCGCAGGTCACGTTAGGGTCGATCCGGAGATTCCATCAGGAGGACGGGTGATCTGGGAGATAGACGAGGGGTCTCGTCGTGTCGAGGGCCTCGACGAGAACGGCCGCGCCGTGCCGGAGTACGCCGCCTCGCTCGGCCTCGTGCCCGCGCCGTTCGGCCGTCGCGCGCTGGCCGCGGGGATCGAACTCGCGGTCTACGTGGTGCTGCAGCTGCCGCTTCTGCTCGGCGCCCTGCCCGGACTGTTCGATATCGCGGCCGCCCCCGGCGATCTGCCCGGCGGTGGCGAGCTCGCACTCATCGTGATCTGCGCGGCTGCCTCGAGCGTGCTGACCACCGCGTTCGTGCTCACCCAGCTCGTGCTCCACGGTCGCCGCGGCGTGACGCTCGGCAAGGGGATCGCCGGCATCCGCTCGGTGAACGTCCGCACCCTGGAGAGACCGGGCTTCTGGCGGGGCGCGGTCGTGCGCGCCCTCGTGCTGTGGGCATCCTTCGCCGTCCCGCTCATCGGGCCGCTGCTCGTCGCGGCGTTCTCGCCCTTCTTCGACGCCGAGCGTCGGGGTCGCGGCTGGGCCGACCTCGCTGCCGCGACGTGGTTCGTGGACGCACGCGCGGGCCTCAACCCGTACGACGCCAAACGGATGCGGATCGCGCGCAAGACGGCTGCGACCGACCTGGCCGACGTGCGCAGCGAGCTGCCGTCATTGGCGACGCCCGCCGACGAGCGCGCGGGGACCGCCTACATCCCCACGAGCCGCAG
>DATMVL010000004.1:0-2187 GCA_035563175.1 Rhodoglobus sp.
TGACCGCCACGGTCGCTGACGGCGCATTGCTCGACGTGGAGCTGATCGCGCTCTGACCGCCCGTCAAGGGCCTGCCGGGCATCCGGGACGCATGTCAGCGTGAGGAGCATGACGAACTTCGGCTACACCCTGATGGGCGAGCAGAGCGGCCCCCGGGAACTCGTGCGCTATGCGATCGCCGCCGAGGAGGTCGGTTTCGACTTCGAGGTCGCGAGCGACCACTACTCGCCCTGGCTCACCGCGCAGGGCCACGCGCCCTACACCTGGAGCGTGCTCGGCGCCGTCGCCCACGCGACGTCGCGGGTCGAGCTCGCCACCTACGTCACCGCGCCCACCATGCGGTACCACCCGGCGGTGATCGCGCAGAAGTCCGCGACGATCCAACTGCTCTCGGAGGGCCGGTTCATCCTCGGCATGGGCTCGGGCGAGAGCCTCAACGAGCACGTCGTCGGCGAGGGCTGGCCGTCGGTCGAGGTGCGGCAGTCGATGCTCGAGGAGGCCGTCACGATCATCCGGCAGTTGCACACCGGAGAGCTCATCACCTGGGAGGGCGAGTACTTCCGGGTCGACTCGGCGCGGGTGTGGGACACCGCCGAGGTGCCGATCGGGCTCGCCGTCTCCGGGTCCGAGGGCATCCAGCGCTTCGCACCGCTCGGCGACCACCTGATCGCGGTGGAACCCAAGCCCGACCTCGTGCAGGAGTGGGACTCCGTGCACGACGGGCCGTCGCGCAAGATCGGCCAGATCCCGATCTGCTGGGGGCCGGACAAGGACGAGGCGGTGAAGACCGCGCACGAGCAGTTCCGCTGGTTCAGCATGGGGTGGTCGGTGAACTCCGAACTGCCGACGCCGGCCAGCTTCGCGGCCGCCACCCAGCTGGTGAAGCCGGAGGACGTCGCGCAGGGCATCGCCTGCGGACCGGATCTCGACGAGCTCGCGGAGAGCGTGAAGCCGTACCTCGAGGCCGGCTTCACCGACGTCGCCGTGGTGCAGATCGGCGACGAGCGCCAGCAGCAGTTCCTGGACGAGGCCGCCGGCCCGCTGCTCGAGAAGCTGCGTGCGCTGTGAACGACGTCGAGACCATCGAGCACATCATCAAGGGCACCCGATTCGCGACCGTGACCACCCGCGCCGCGAACGGCGACCTGGTGAGTCGTCCGCTGGCGGTGCTGCAGCGGGAGTTCGACGGCACCGTGTGGTTCTTCACGCCCGACCCGAGCCCGAAGACGGCCGAGATCGCGGCCGACCCGCATGTGAACGTGGCGTTCGTCGACGGGCCGAGCGTGGTGTCCCTCGCCGGCATCGCATCCGTCGACCGCGATCCCGCCCGCATCGACGAGTTCTGGAACCCGTGGGCCGAATCGTGGTTCGAGGGCGGCCGCGACGACCCGAGCGTCGCCCTGCTGCGCGTCGACGCCACCAGCGCCGAGTACTGGCACGTCGATAAGCCGGGCGTGGTCCGCGCGCTCGCCAAGGGCGTCGTCACCCGGAAGGCCCCGGATGTCGGCGACAGCAAGGTGGTCGACCTCTAGACCGCGGTCATCCGCCCGCCCACCTCGCGCACGTACCGGGCGAATTCGTCGTTGCCGTCGATGCGGTACCCGACGCCCGGCGGTATCCAGGCGAGGGCGTAGAACATGTCCTGGAGCGTGTCGCCGCCGATCGGCCATCGGGTCGTGGTCGGCGACTCGGCCGTGGAGAAGCGCGCCCACGGGCCGAAGTGGGCCTCCATCTCGGCCAGCGGCATGTCGAGGATCACCGCGGCCTGCAGCGGCGTCGGCATGGAGTTCATGGCGACGCGGACGAACTCGGCGGCGTCGTCGCCAGGCAGTTCGCGTTCGGGGAATGCGACGCGGGTGCCGAAGACCGCGCTCAGCCGGTCGACGCGGAACGTGCGCCATGCATCGCGGTGCAGGTCCCAGGCGACGAGGAACCACGAGCGCCCGCCGCTGACCAGAGAATGCGGCTCCACGACGCGATCGGACTCCCGACCGTCGGCAGCGACGTAGTGGAACCGCAGGCGTTCGCGGTCGCGGCAGGCGAGCGCGAGCTGCCCGAGCACCTCCGGCGACACGGCTGCCCCGGGCGCCTGGAACGCGCGGGCGATGCCCGCGAGGGCGTTCACCCGGCGCCGCAGCGCGGAGGGCAGCACCTGCTCGAGCTTGGCCAGCGCGGTGAGCGTGGTGA
>DATMVL010000005.1:0-4700 GCA_035563175.1 Rhodoglobus sp.
TCGACATGGTGCGCCAGATGCGCGACGACTGGCAGTTCTACCGCGACCGCCGGCCGGAGACGTACACGGCGACGGTGAAGCCGTGAAGACGCTGATCAAGAACGGCACCGTGGTGTCGGCCACCGGCCGCACCCTGGCCGACGTGCTCGTCGACGGCGAGACCATCGCCGCCGTGCTCGCGCCCGGCTCCACCCTCCTCGGCTTCGACCTCGAGGCGAACGTCGACACCGTCATCGACGCCACCGGCAAGTACGTCATCCCGGGTGGGATCGACGCGCACACCCACTTCGAGTTGCCGTTCGGCGGCACCGCCGCATCCGACACCTTCGAGACCGGCACCCGCGCCGCGGCCTGGGGCGGCACCACGACGGTGATCGACTTCGCGGTGCAGACCTACGGCACCCGGGTGGAGGACGGGCTGGCGGCCTGGCACGAGAAGGCCGCCGGCGAGTGCGCCATCGACTACGGCTTCCACCAGATCATCGGCGGGGTCGACGAGCACTCGCTCAAGGCGATGGACTCCCTGGTCGACGAGGGCATCACGAGCTTCAAACTGTTCATGGCCTACCCGGGCGTCTTCTACTCCGACGACGCGCAGATCATCCGGGCGATGCAGAAGGCCGGCGAGCACGGCCTGCTCACGATGATGCACGCCGAGAACGGTCCCGCGATCGACGTGCTCGCCGAGCAGCTGGTCGCGGCCGGGAAGACCGACCCGTACTTCCACGGCGTCGCCCGCGCGTGGCAGCTCGAGGAGGAGGCCACCCACCGCGCGATCATGCTCGCCGATGTCACCGGCGCGCCGCTGTACGTGGTGCACGTCAGCGCGAAGCAGGCGGTCGAGCAGCTCGCCTGGGCCCGCGACCGCGGCCAGAACGTGTTCGGCGAGACATGCCCCCAGTACCTGTACCTGTCGCTCGAGGATCAGCTCGGCGGCTCGAGCGAGCAGTGGGGCGCCTTCGAGGGCGCCAAGTGGGTGTGCTCGACGCCGCTGCGCAGCAAGCACGACGGTCATCAGGATGCGATGTGGCAGGCCCTGCGCACGAACGACCTGCAGATGGTCAGCACCGACCACTGCCCGTTCTGCATGAAAGGGCAGAAGGAGCTCGGCATCGGCGACTTCCGCAAGATCCCGAACGGCATCGGCTCGATCGAGCACCGCATGGACCTGCTCTACCAGGGCGTCGTCACCGGCGAGCTGACCCTCGAGCGGTTCGTGGAGGTCACCTCGACGACGCCGGCGCGGATGTTCGGTCTCTACGGCCGCAAGGGCGTCATCCAGCCCGGCGCCGACGGCGACATCGTGATCTACGACCCGAAGGGCTTCACGAAGATCAGCGTGGAGACCCACCACATGAACATGGACTACTCGGCGTGGGAGGGCTTCGAGATCGACGGCCACGTCGACACGGTGATGAGCCGCGGCAAGGTGATCGTCGACGACAACCAGTATCTCGGCAGCAAGGGCGACGGGCGCTACCTCAAGCGCGGCCTGACGCAGTACCTCACATGACCGGCCCAGCTCCGGCTCGGTGCGCTTGGACGGCCCTGCAAGGGGGTCCGACCGTGCCGAGATCCAGCCAAGGAGGCGATTGATGGACTTCGGGGCCGTCCTGCAGACGAACCCTCCGGCCAGCCGGACGGTCGCGCTCGCCAAGCTCGCCGAGCAGCACGGGTTCAGCCACGTGTGGACGTTCGACTCGCACCTGCTCTGGCAGGAGCCGTACGTCATCTACAGCCAGATCCTCGCCGAGACGCGGCGCGTGAAGGTGGGCCCGTTCGTCACGAACCCGGCCACCCGCGACTGGACCGTCACAGCATCCGTCTTCGCGACCCTCAACGAGATGTACGGCAACCGCACCATCTGCGGCATCGGCCGCGGCGACTCGGCGGTGCGCGTCACCAACGGGGCGCCGACCACGCTGAAGGAGCTGCGCGAGTCGATCCACGTCATCCGGGAGCTCGCGAACAGCCGCAGCGTCGAGGTCAACGGCGCGCAGCTGCGGTTTCCGTGGTCGGTGGGCAGCGAGCTCGAGGTGTGGGTCGCCGCGTACGGCCCGATGGCGCTGAAGCTGACCGGCGAGATCGGTGACGGCTTCATCCTGCAGCTGGCGGATGTCGACATCGCGAAGTGGATGATCACGACCGTCCGCGACGCCGCCGAGGCGGCCGGGCGCGATCCGATGTCGATCAAGTTCTGCGTCGCGGCCCCGATGTACATCGGCGACGACTGGGAGCACATGCGCGAGCAGTGCCGCTGGTTCGGCGGCATGGTCGGCAACCACGTGGCGGACATCGTGAACAAGTACGGCGGATCCGGAGCCGTCCCCCAGGCGCTGACGGACTACATCGCCGGCCGCACCGGGTACGACTACAACAGCCACGGCAGGGCCGAGAACGACCACGTCGACTTCGTGCCCGACGAGATCGTCGACCGCTTCTGCGTGCTGGGCACCGCCGCAGACCACATCGCCAAGCTCGAGGAGCTCAAGGCGATCGGCGTCGACCAGTTCGCCGGGTACCTGCAGCACGACAACAAGGAGGAGACCCTCCGCGTCTACGGCGAGACGGTCATCCCCGCGCTCGCCGACCACCTCACGGCGAAGGCATGATGGCCCGGCGCGCGTCGGCGGTCGCGTGGGGCGCCCTCGGCGTGCTCGCCATCGCGGTCGCCTGGGAGGCCTACAAGCTGCTCGGCCCCGCCGAGGGCGTCGTGGTCGGCGCGAGCGCGGATCAGCCCGGCTCCGGCGTGATGATCCTGCCGCGCACCCACGACCGCGCCATGCCGCACCTGTGGGACATGGCGGCCCGGCTGTTCCAGTCCACCAGCGGCGGCGACACCCCGCCGCTCATCGTGTCGGTCGCATCCGCCGCGCTGCTGACGCTGGGCATCGCCGCGGCCGGCTGGGTGATCGGCGTCGCCGTCGGCGGGCTGCTCGGGCTCGCGATGCAGCGCTGGCGGCTCGTGGAGTGGGGCGTGCTGCCGTGGATCGTGGCCAGCCAGACCGTGCCGCTCATCGCGTTCGCGCCGGTCGTGAACGCGATCGGCAACCAGGTCGCCCGGGGCGGCGCCCCGTGGCCGCAGTGGCTCTCGGTGGCGATCATCGCCTCGTACCTGGCGTTCTTCCCGGTCGCGGTGGGCACCCTGCGCGGACTGGCCGCGCCCGACCGCATCCACCTGGACCTGATGAGGACGTACGCGGCCGGCTCGCGCCTCACCCTGCTGAAGCTGCGCCTGCCCGCGGCCGTGCCCTACCTGCTGCCCGCGCTGCGGCTGGCGGCTGCGAACGCGGTCGTCGGCGCGGTGGTCGCCGAGGTGTCGATCGGCATGCGGGGCGGCATCGGGCGGATGCTCATCCAGCTGGCCGGGCAGGGCTCCAGCGACCCGGCCGCACCGTGGGGGCCGCTGTTCGGCTCCGTCGTGCTCGGGCTGGTCGCCGCGGGATCGGTCGCGCTGCTCGGACTGGGATTGAAGGACTTCCGCCGCGGGGAGGCGATCGCATGAGTGACCTGGCTGTCCGCGCCGAGGGTGTCGGCAAGACGTTCGCGACCAAGGGCGGCGACGTGATCGCCCTGACCGGGGTCGACCTCGAGGTGCGCGCCGGGGAGTTCGTGTCGCTCATCGGACCCTCCGGCTGCGGCAAGTCCACGCTGCTGAGGCTGATCGCCGATCTCGACGAGGCCACCACAGGCACCCTGGATGTGTTCGGCAAGCCCGCCCGACGGGCGCGGCTCGACCAGGACTACGGCATCGCGTTCCAGCAGGCCGGCCTGCTGCCGTGGCGCACCGTGGCGGGCAACATCGAGCTGCCGCTCGAGCTGCACCGCGTCGGCAAGACGGAACGCCAGGCGCGGGTCGCCGAGCTCGCCGAGCTCGTCGGTCTCACCGAGTTCGTCGACCGGTTCCCGGATCAGCTCTCCGGCGGCATGCAGCAGCGGGTCGCGATCGCGCGGGCGCTCGCGGAGCGCCCACGGCTGCTGCTCATGGATGAGCCGTTCGGCGCCCTCGACGAGATGACCCGCGAGTACCTGCAGGGCGAGCTCGCACGCATCGCCGCGGAGACCGGCGCGGCCGTCGTGTTCGTGACCCACAGCATCCCGGAGGCGGTGTTCCTCTCCGACCGGGTCGTGGTGATGAGCCCGCGCCCGGGTCGCATCACCGAGGTGATCGACACCGCCGCGGACGGGCCGCGCGACGAGGCGCTGCGGGAATCACCCGCGTACTTCGCCCGCGTCACGGCGGTGCGCGAGGCGCTGCACGGGGCACCGGTGGCGAGGGCGAACGAGCGATGACCCCCGCGCTCCCGAACTGGCTCCGCCTCGTCGCCCCGATCGGCGTCGGCGTGCTGCTGATCGCCGCGTGGATCGTGTACGTCGACGTGCTGAAGCTCGCGCCGCGGATGCTGCCGAGCCCGGCCGCGATCGGCGCGGAGCTGGTGCTGCGCTGGAACATCATCGCCGCCGACCTCGGCATCACCGCGACGAACGCGTTGATCGGGTTGCTGGCCGGCGCCGTGCTCGCCATCGTGCTGGCCGCCGTCGCCGCCGTCGTGCGGCCGGTCGACGGGATGCTCGCCCCGCTGGTCGCCGCGATCGCCGTCGTGCCGATCGTGGCGCTCACGCCCATCCTCAACACCATGTTTGGCGCCTCCAGCCAGTTCGGGCGCCAGACCGTCGCCGCCATCGCGGCGTTCGTGCCG
>DATMVL010000006.1:0-5271 GCA_035563175.1 Rhodoglobus sp.
TGGCTCGAGAACGACGCCGAGCTGCGCCCGAGGCCGCTGGCAGCGCTGCTCGACGAGGCGGCCGCCACGGTGAGCCGGCACGCCGACGACCCGGATGCGGCCGCCGCGGCGCTGCGGACCGCCCGCCGACGCGAGGTGCTGCGCCTCGCCCTCGCCGGCATCCTGGGCCTCATCACGATCGAGGAGCTCGGGCGCGGGCTCAGCGACATCACCACGGCGATCCTCACCGGCGTGCTCGCCCTGGTGCACCGGTTCGGCGACGGCGTCGAGTTCGCGATCGTCGCGATGGGCCGGTACGGCGGGCAGGAGCTCGGCTTCGGCAGCGACGCCGACGTCATGTACGTCTACCGGCCGGCCGGCGCCGAGCCCGAGGTCGCCGGGCGGCGGGCCGAGCAGATCGTGCACGAGCTCAACCGCCTCACGGAGGATCTGCGGCTGCCGCTCGATCTGGACGCCGGGCTGCGGCCCGAGGGCCGCAACGGAGCCATCGTCCGCTCGCTCGACTCGTACCGGGCGTACTACGAACGCTGGTCGCTGACCTGGGAGGCCCAGGCGCTGCTGCGCGCCCGCGGTGCCGTCGGCGACCCGGCCCTGCTCGCCGACTTCGAGTCCCTGGCGGACGACGTGCGCTACCGGGGCGCCATCACCCAGAACGACGTGCGCGAGATCAAGCGCATCAAGGCCCGGGTCGAGGCGGAGCGGCTGCCACAGGGCGCCGATCCGTCCCGTCATCTCAAGCTCGGTCGCGGTTCGCTCAGCGACGTCGAGTGGCTGGTGCAGCTGCTGCAGCTGGAGCACGGACGAGACCTGCCGGAGCTGCGCACTACGCCGACGCTCGAGGCCCTCGCGGCGGCGGCGCGTGCCGGTCTGATCGCCGAGCCGGACGCCGCGCGGCTCCGGGCGGCCTGGATCATCGCCTCGCGCGCCCGGTCGGCGATGACGGCCTGGACGGCGAAGACCTCCGACGTGCTGCCGGTCGACCGCCGTGACCTCGAGGGCGTCGCCCGGCTCATGGAGTACCCGCCGGGCTCGGCCACCCGCCTCGAGGAGGACTACCTGCGCACCACCCGCGTCGCCCGGCAGGTGTTCGAGCGGCTGTTCTACGGGCCGCGGACCTAGGGCAGCCGGTTCGCCTTCGCCAGGTTCGCGATCAGCTCGTCGCGGGTCTGTCGCTTGCCGTACGCCGGCCGGTCGCGCTCGAAGCGCCACGACTCGCTCAACGGGCTGACGTCGACGCCGTCGAAGCCCAGCTCGTCGTAGAGCCGCAGCACGAACTCCGCCGCCTCCGGGTAGTCGCTCGAGGTGGCGAGCGCCCGGCGCTCGGGTGAGCCGGCCGGGCGGCCGTCGCCCGTGATCTCCTGCGCGCCGATCGAGTTGAACGCCTTCGCGACCTTCGACTCCAGCAGGTGCTGCTGCAGCATCCCCGACGTCGTCGCCTCGCCGCGGTCCAGTTCGGGCACGTGGCCGTCGCGCTCGAAGTAGTAGTTGTTCGTGTCGAGCACGATCTTGCCGGCGAGCTGCGCGGCTGGAACGTCGCGGAACGCGTGGAACGGCACGGTCACCACGGCGACCTCGGCGGCTTCCGCCGCCTCCTCCGCCCGGGCGGCGCGCGCCTTCGGCCCGAGCTCCGCGATCAAGCCGTCGAGCGTCTCGGGCGCCCGGGAGTTCGCGATGACCACGTCGTGGCCGAGGCCGATCACCGCCTTCGCGACCGCGGATCCGATGTTGCCTGCGCCGATGATGCCGAACGTCGTCATGCCGAGGTCAACCGGGCGGTGCTCGCCGGCATTCCGAAGCGCGCGCCCGCGAACGACGAAGGCCGCCGCCCCGATGGGACGACGGCCTCCGTGCGACGCCGGATCAGACGCCGAAGTACAGCTCGTACTCGAACGGGTGCGGGCGCTGCGCGAAGGGGAGCAGCTCCTTCTCGCGCTTGTAGTCGATCCAGGTCTGGATGAGGTCCTCGGTGAAGACCCCACCTTGCAGCAGGAACTCGTGGTCCGCCTCGAGCGCCTTCAGCGCCTCGTCGAGCGAGCCCGGCAGCTGCGGGATGCCCTTGGCCTCCTCGGGCGGCAGCTCGTACAGGTCCTTGTCGACCGGCTCGTGCGGCTCGATCTTGTTGAGGATGCCGTCGATGCCGGCCATGAGCTGCGCGGCGAAGGCGAGGTACGGGTTGCCGGAGGCGTCGGGCGCGCGGTACTCGATGCGCTTGGCCTTCGGGTTCGTGCCGGTGATCGGGATGCGGATGGCCGCCGAGCGGTTGCCCGCCGAGTACACCAGGTTGACCGGCGCCTCGAAGCCCGGGATGAGGCGGTGGTACGAGTTGACCGTCGGGTTGGTGAACGCGGCGATCGCGGCGGCGTGCTTGAGGATGCCGCCGATGTACCAGCGCGCGACGTCCGACAGGCCGCCGTAGCCGGCCTCGTCGTAGAACAGCGGCTTGCCGTCGTTCCACAGCGACTGGTGGGTGTGCATGCCCGAGCCGTTGTCGCCCATGAGCGGCTTCGGCATGAAGGTGGCGGTCTTGCCCCACTCGAGCGCGGTGTTCTTGACGATGTACTTGAACTTCAGGATGTCGTCGGCCGCGTGCACCATCGTGTCGAACTTGTAGTTGATCTCGCCCTGGCCGGCGGTGCCGACCTCGTGGTGCGAGCGCTCGACCTCGAGGCCGACCTCGATGAGCTTGAGCACGATGTCGTCACGCAGGTCGGCGTGCTGGTCGACCGGGGTGACGGGGAAGTAGCCGCCCTTGTACGGGGTCTTGTTGCCGAGGTTGCCGCCCTCCTCGTCACGGGCGGAGTTCCACGCCGCCTCGCTGGAGTCGACCTCGTAGTACGACTTGTTCTGCTTCACCTCGTAGCGCACGTCGTCGAAGATGAAGAACTCGGCCTCGGGCGCGAAGAACGCGGTGTCGGCGACACCCGTGGAGGCCAGGTACTTCTCCGCCTTCTTGGCGACCTGACGCGGGTCGCGCGAGTAGATCTCGCCGTTCCGCGGGTTGTAGATGTCGAAGATGATGACGAGGGTGCGCTCGGTGCGGAACGGGTCCACGAACGCGGTCGTGATGTCGGGGATCAGCTGCAGGTCCGACTCGTGGATCGACTGGAACCCGCGGATCGACGAGCCGTCGAACAGCTGGCCGACGGTGAAGAAGTCCTCGTCGACGGTGGACGCCGGGATGTTGAAGTGCTGCTGGATGCCCGGCAGATCGGTGAAGCGGATGTCGAGGAACTTGACGTCGGTGTCCTTGATGAACGCGAGGACCTCGGACGAGTCTTTGAAGAGGGGCGTGGACATTGGGCTCCAGGGGGTGGTTCAGCGGAGGCAGCTGCGTACGCAGCCACAGCGAGGGTATGCGCGAGGGGTTTCGCCGGCGTCACGCTATTGTTTCGGGGATGTTACGAGGGCCCGTCCCGTAGGATCGCGGAGTGCCGAAACCGCTCGCCGAGCCGCCCGACTGGCCCGGACGGCGCATCGGTCTGCCGCCCTCGGGTGCACGCTCGATCGGACGTCTCGGCCGCCGTCTGGGCGCCATCGCGATCGACTGGGGCACCGCGGTGCTGATCTCGGTCGCGTTCTTCGAGTACGACCCGCTGGCGACCCTCGCGGTGTTCGTCGTCGTGCAGATCGTGTTCCTGATGACGGCCAACGGCAGCCCCGGGCATCTGATCCTCGGGATGCGCGTGGTGCCGGTCGCCGGCGGTTACCTGGGCTGGTGGCGGCCGATCGTGCGCACCGTGCTGCTGGCGCTGGTCATCCCCGCGGTGATCTGGGACAAGGACCAGCGGGGACTGCACGACCTGCTGATCGGCACGGTGCTCGTCAGGCGCTAGGCAGCCGACCACCGCGAGCGCGGCGCCCGGCGCTGATTGTTCAGCGCGGGCGGGGCGCCCGGCTCTGCTTGATCAGCGCGGGCGGGGCGCCCGCACGCGATTCGGGTCCATGCCCTTGGGGATGGGCAGCCCGTTGCGGCCGAGCGAGTTCAGACGGTTCGAGACCGCGAGCACCTCGTTCTTGCGCAGCGCGGGCTTGAGACGACCGAGCGTGCTCGGCAGCTTGTGCAGCATGGTGGAGTCCGGGTCCGGTCCCACGTAGATGAACGTGATCGGCACGTTCGGCAGGATGCGCGCGACGTTCCGCCGCTCATCCTCGAGCATGCGCTGCGTCCGGCTGCGCGGGCCCTCGCCGATCAGCGCGACGCCGCCTCGGCCGACCGCCCGGTACACCGCATCCTGCGTGCGGGGGCTGACGGTGACCGGCATCTCGCTCGCGGTCCAGCCGCGACGCAGCGACGACTTCAGCACGGCGCCGACGGCGCCCGGCTGACCGGCGATCTGCGAGTAGGCGGCGCGCTCGGCGAGCCGGCCGAGCAGGATCAGGAACACCAGCACGCCGCCGAGCAGGCCGGCGACGACGTACAGGATGAACACCGGGATGTTGTCCGCCGACAGCAGGAACGCCAGCACCAGGCCGGCGGCCACCGGGACGAGGAAGCCCAGGATCATCCACCAGAGTGCCGTCCGGTCGTACCGGATGGTCATCTTGAAGACCTGGACCATCTGCCGGAAGCGACCGGGCTCCTTGGCCGGAGCGGGCGGGGTGGGTGACGTGCGCGCCATGGCATCAAGGATACGCGCGACGTCCACCCCTCCTCACCAGCGCGATCGATCCACGGATGCGGCGGACGGCGTCCGCAGGAAGACGAGGGGCATCAGCATGGCAGCGTGACCGAGCCGCTCGACGGATACCGCATCCTCCGCAAGCTGGGGGAGGGCCCGCGAGCCGAGGTGCTGCTGGCCCACGCCGGCGACGACGAGGCGATCGCGCTCAAGCGGTACCGGCGCGACGTGCCCGTGCACGAGGTCCTCGCCGAGCTCACCGCCCTCGAGCGCGCCGGGGGCCCCCATTCCGTGCGGTTGCTCGACGTCGCCGTGGAGGCCGACGGCACCCCGGTCGCGGTGCTGGAACGGCTGGGCGGCGGGTCGCTCGGGCGCCTGCTGCTCGATCGGTCCGCGTTGTCGCCGGGCGAGGCCGTCACGCTGCTCGCGCCCATCGCGCTGGCCGTGGCACGGCTGCACGACGCGGGCGTGCTGCACGGCGGCATCCGGCCCGAGGCGGTGCTGTTCGACGAAGCCGGCACGCCCACCCTCGCCGCCTTCGGCCGTGCCCGGCTGGTCGACGCGGCGCTGCCGCCGGCGGCTCGGGAGGCCGAGCCCGGGTTCGCCGCCGACCGTGCCGCGCTCCTCGGTGTCGCCGGCGCTGTGCTCGACC
>DATMVL010000007.1:0-2124 GCA_035563175.1 Rhodoglobus sp.
GCGCGGCATGACCGCGGTCATCCGGGTCGCCCCGAGCGCGGAGGTACCGCCACCGGCCGCACCCGCGCCCGCGCCGGTGCTCGTGACCGACGACGGGAACGGCGGCGGCAACGGAAACGGCGGCAACGGAAACGGCGGCGGAAACGGCAACGGCAACGGCGGCGGCAACGGAAACGGCAACGGCGGCGGCAACGGAAACGGAAACGGCGGCAAGCCGGAGAAGCCGGGCAAGGACCGCTAGGCCGCGGCGATCCTGGCGTCGGCGGTGCTGCGGGCCCAGCGCTCGGCATCCAGGACGCCGTCGATCGTCATCGCGCCGGGCTCGTGCGCGTCGACGACGGCCTCGACCACGCCGAGGATGTCGAGGTATCCGATGCGTCCAGCATGGAACGCCTGCACCGCCTGCTCGTTGGCGGCGTTGAACACCGCCGGGTAGGTCGCGGCCGCAGCCCCCACCCGCTTGGCGAGTGCCACGGCGGGGAACGCCTCGTCGTCGAGCGGCTCGAAGGTCCAGCTGGATGCGGTCGTCCAGTCCAGCGGACGCCCGACACCCGGCACCCGCTCGGGCCAGTGCAGACCGAGCGAGATCGGCAGCCGCATGTCGGGCGGGCTCGCCTGCGCGATGGTCGACCCGTCGACGAACTCGACCATGGAATGCACGATCGACTGCGGATGCACGGTGACGTCGATCGACTCGTAGGGCACCCCGAACAGCAGGTGCGCCTCGATCACCTCGAGACCCTTGTTGACCAGGGTCGCCGAGTTCGTGGTGACGACGAGCCCCATGTCCCACGTCGGGTGTGCGAGCGCCTGCTGCGGGGTGACGTCGCGCAGCTCGTCGCGGGTGCGGCCGCGGAACGGTCCCCCGGATGCCGTGAGCACGAGCCGGCGCACCTCCCCCGCCGCACCCGACCGCAGCGCCTGCGCGATGGCGGAGTGCTCAGAATCCACCGGCACGATCTGGCCAGGTCGCGCCGCCGCCGTGACGAGCTCGCCGCCGACGATGAGGCTCTCCTTGTTGGCCAGCGCCAGCATCGCGCCGGTCTCGAGTGCCGCGAGCGTGGGGCCGAGCCCGACCGAGCCGGTGATGCCGTTGAGCACCACGTCGGCCGGGACGTCTCGCACCAGCTGCTCCGCTTCCGCGGCACCGAGAGCCGTGTGCTCGACACCGAATCGGGCCGCCTGCTCGGCCACCGCATCCCGGTTCGACCCGGCCGCGAGGCCCACCACCCGGAACAGGTCGGGGTTGGCGGCGACGACGTCGAGCGCCTGGGTGCCGATCGAGCCGGTGGAGCCGAGGATCAGGACGCGGCGCATGCCCTCAGGCTAGGCGATGCATCCTCGGCGCCGCCGCTAGGCGATGCCGAGGATGTCGATCACGAACGTGATGGTGCCCTGCTGCGGCTCGGTACCCTCGCCGTAGCCGAGCGCCGGCGGGATGACCACGACCACCTGCGAGCCGACGTTCTGCCCGATGAGCGCGGCGGAGAAGCCCTCGATCACCTGGGCGGTGTTGAACGTGGCCGGCTCGCCACGCGACCAGCTCTCGTCGAAGATCTCCTTCGACGTCCAGTTCATGCCGACGTAGTGCACGACCACATCGCTTCCGGCCTGCACGACCGCGCCGTCGCCCTGCTTGAGCACCGCGAGGGCGAGCTCGGCGGGCGGCGCCGTGTCGGGGATGGTCACGGTCGGGCGGCCGGTGTCGTCGAGCACGACGGTCGGGAAGCCCTCCTGCGCCGGCTGGTCCTCGCCGTCGGCGCGCTCGAGCGGCGGCTCGGCGGGCGGGTCGATGCTGACCACGTCGGCGACGAAGACGATGGACTGGTTCGGCTCGACGCCCAGCTGGGCGGAGCCGGCCTCGCCGAACGCCTCGGCGGGCGGGATGACGCCGACCACACGGGATCCCACCGTGCTGCACACGAGGGTGTCGACGACGCCCGCGATGAACTGCTCGGTGTCCAGCGGGAACGACGCCGTCGCATCCTCGCCCCACTCGGTGGTGGTGAGCTCGTCGCCGGTCTCGCCGTTGAGGATGCTGAAGTTCACGTTGACGGTGTCGCCGTCGCGAGCGGTCTCGCCGTCGCCGTCGATGACGACGCTGCGCTCGGTCGCCTTCACCTC
>DATMVL010000008.1:0-6057 GCA_035563175.1 Rhodoglobus sp.
TCGAGTCCACGCACTGGCGTGGACGCTCTGCGACCTCGCCGGCGACCCGCGACCCACCGCCGCCCACGTCGGGCGAGCGCTGTACCTGAGGAGGGCGATGTCCACATGAGCCTGTTCGGGCTGAGAGAGGCCGAGGTGGCGCAGCTGATCCGCGGCGTCAGCGACGACGACCCCGACCGCGACGCCGTCGCGGACCGGTTCGCCCGCGTCGCGTGGTCCTGCCTGACCGAGCCGGGTGACCGGGTCGCGGGCGAGCTGGTGCAGACCGTCGGCGTGACGTCCGCGCTCGAGGGCATGATCCAGCGATGGGACGCGCAGCGCTTCGCCGCTGCGGCGCGGGGCATGGAGGTGGACGAGCTCGCCGCGGGCATCGCGCGCTGGACTCCCCGCTTCAAGGCGGCGGATGTCCTGCTCGCGCTGCGGCAGGCGGCCCGGTTCGGCGCCCGGCTGCGCACCGCTGCCGACGACGGCTGGCCCGCGGGGCTGAGCGACCTCGGCGAGCACGCCCCCTTCGTGCTGTGGACCCGCGGCACCGACGCCGCACTCGCCGCCCTCGACCGATCGATCGCGCTGGTCGGCGCCCGCGCCGCCACCGGCTACGGCGAGCACGTCACCATGGAGGCCTCGGCGGGACTCGTCGACCGCGGCTTCGCGATCGTGTCCGGCGGCGCCTACGGCATCGACGGGATGGCGCACCGGGCGGCGCTCGCCAGCGGCGGGCACACGATCGCGGTGCTCGCCGGCGGCATCGACCGCTTCTACCCGTCCGGGCACGAGGCGCTGCTGAACCGCATCGTCGACGCCGGCTGCGTCGCGACCGAGGTGCCGCCCGGCACGCCGCCCACCCGCTGGAGGTTCCTCGCACGCAACCGGCTCATCGCCGCGCTCGGTCAGGCGACCGTCGTGATGGAGGCGGGCTGGCGGTCCGGTGCGCTCAACACGGCGAACCACGCCAACGACCTCGCGCGGCCGCTCGGCGCCGTGCCCGGACCGGTCACCAGCTCCGCGTCGGCGGGATGCCACCGGATCATCCGCGAGGGAGCGAGGCTCGTCACCACCCCGGATGAGATGGCGGCGCTGGTGACGAGCGACGAACCGGGCGGCCCCGCCGGGTTCGACGACCCGGACGTCATCCGGGTCGTCGACGCGCTCAGCGCCAGATCGGGCCGTGCCGCCGACGACATAGCGGCGCGTGCCGGCATGTCGGTCGCCGACGTGCAGGCCGTGCTGGGGCGGCTCGAACTCGACGGGGTGGTGCGGGAGGCGTCACGCGGCTGGGTGCGCGACGCCTCCGTCCGTCGATCTCAGGCGGGTGCGCCCGTGTAGAACGCGGCGGTCCGGCTCGCGGCCGCCCGGGCGTCCTCCGGATCCGCGCCCGCCGCGATCGCCGCGTCACCCCAGCGGGCGCTGGCGTCCCGCATGAACGCCTGCGCGTCATCCGTCATGCCCCAGGTGTCCGCCTCGACGGGCCGCGGCGTGCCGGTCGTGATGTACAACGAAAGGCCGAGCATGCCGAGGTCCCAGCCGACGCCGGTGGCGCCCGGGCCGAACTGGTCCCAGAACTCCCGCGGCGTGTCGCCGGAGTGCTCGAGCGTGAGCGCGGCGCGATCCTCGGCCAGCGCCTCGACGCGCACCGCGATGCGCGTGACGGCGCCGCCGAACTCCCACGTCGCCGAGAACGAGTTCGGCGCATCGCAGGTCTCGATGGTGCCGCCGGCGTTGCCCTCGACCTGGTACCGGCCGCCCAGCCGCAGGTCGCCGGACACCGGCGCGAACCAGCGCGCGATCCGGTCGGCGGTGGTGACCGCATCCCACAGGTCCGCGGCGTCCGTCGGGTACTCCTGGCGCAGCGACTGCACGGTGTTCACCGTGTCGCCGCCGTCGTCGGTGAAGGCGATGGTGCGGGCCACCGCGTCGAGCTGGCCCGCGCTGACGGGATAGGTGTCGGTCATGATTCCTCCGTATCGTCCTCGGTCGAGGTCTGCTGCTCGGCGGCGAGCCGCCGCTCGCGCTTCCCGCGCGCGATCTCCGTGCCCAGCGCCTGGAATCTCGGCTCCCAGAAGCGCCGGAACGCTGACAACCACACATCGGCCTCCCGCAGGGGCTCGGGCTCCACCGCGTAGAGGCGCCGCGCGCCATCCGGCCGCACCGACGCGAAGCCCTGCTCCCGCAGCACCCGCAGATGCTGCGACACCGCAGGCTGGCTGATGCCGAACTCGGCCATCACCACCGCAGCGAGCGCGCCGGCCGGCTGCTCGCCGTCCGCGAGCAGCTCCAACAGCCGGCGTCTGACCGGATCGCCGAGGACGTCGAGTACATGCACGCGGCCATTATTTCAGTTTTAACTTATATTAGCAAGAACCGAAGTATTCGTGCGCCCGGCGGCGCCGTACGATGCCCGCATGGCGCGCGGCGAGGTGTTCCCGATCGTGAACTGCCGTGATCTGCCGCCGGCCATCGAGTGGTACCGGCGCGTGCTCGGCGGTGAGGTGGCGTACCGCTTCCCGGACGAGGGCGAGCCGGTGTACGTGACCCTGCGCATCGGCTCAGGGCAGGTGGCGCTCGGTGTCGGCACCGGGCCGGCCATGTACGGCGGAACCCCGCTGCCGGCGACCGGTCACGCCGTCGACCTCTGCGTCTACGTGCCCGACCTCGAGGCGGTGCTCGCCGTGGCGGGGGAGTCCGTCGCCGTCCCGGCCCAGGACACGCCCTGGGGCGAACGCGTCGCCTACCTCCGCGACCCGGAGGGCACGATGCTGCTGGTCATCCAGGACGAGGCGTGAACGAGGCGCGCGAACGCGGCCAGGCGTTGCTCGACGAGCTGGCCCCCGAGTTCGAGCAGCTGCCCGGTGTCAGCCGCGGCTCGATGTTCCACAGCCTCGGACTCAAGCGCGACGGCCGGTTCTTCGCCTTCATCGACGGCGACGGCGGCGTCGGCATGCGGCTGCCCGAGGCGCGGGTCACCGAGCTCGACGAGGCCGGCATCGCCGAGCGGATGACGATCGGCACCCGCTCGATGCGCGAGTGGGCGTCGTGCCCGATGAGCGGCGTCGAGCACTGGCGGCAGCTGCTGCAGGAGTCGTACGAGTTCTCGCCGACCCCGTCCTAGGGTTGAGCCCGTGATCCAGCTCGGCCAGCACCCCGCACCGTCGCATGCCATCGCGCACTTCAGCGACACCCACCTGCTCGCCGGCGGCGCGCCGCTGTACGGCAAGGTCGACACCATCCACCACCTCGGACTCGCGCTCGAGCAGCTCGAGCACTCCACCGCGAAGCCGCAGGCCATCGTCTTCACCGGCGACCTCGCCGATCTCGGCGAGCCCGACGCCTACGAGCGGCTCAAGGCCGTCGTCGAGCCCGCCGCGCAGCGCATGGGCGCCCAGCTGATCTGGGTGATGGGCAACCACGACGAGCGGGCACCGTACGCGCGCATCCTGTTCGGCGCAGACGAGTCGGATGCTCCGCAGGACCGCGTCTACGACGTCGACGGTCTGCGCATCATCTCGTTCGACACCACCGTGCCCGGCTACCACCACGGCGACATCACCGACGAGCAGCTCGAGTGGCTCGCCGGGGTGCTGGCGCAACCCGCCGAGCACGGCACCCTGCTCGCGGTGCACCACCCGCCCATCCCGACCCCCATGCTCGAGGCGATGGGCATCCTCGAGCTGCAGCGTCAGCACCGGCTGGCCGACGTGATCCGCGGCACCGACGTGCGCGCGATCCTCGGCGGTCACCTGCACTATTCGACGCACAGCACGTTCGCCGGCATCCCGGTGAGCGTCGCCTCCGCCACCTGCTACTCGCTCGACCTCACCGCCCGCGACCGGCTGCTCTCCGGCGTCGACTTCGGCCAGGCCGTCAACCTGGTGCACGTGTACCCGGAGCAGCTCGTGCACTCGATCGTGCCGCTCGGCGCGACCGCCGAGGTCAGCGGCACCCCGGCATCCGCCTGGGATCAGATCGAGGCGATGCAGCCCGACGAGCGGCTCGAGATGCTGTCGTCGAAGACCTCGCCGTTCAACGCCCCGAGATCCTGAGCCGCCCGCGGCGCGCGACGCCGAGCCGTGCGATCGGCGAGAGCAGGGCCCGGGATGCCGTGAGCAGCCGGTAGCGGACGGTCGGCACCGCGACCGCGCGGCCCCGATCCGCGGCCCGCAGCGCGGCGCGCACGAGCCGTGGAGCGTCGAACCACAGGAAGGACGGCGCCATCGACTCGCGCCGGACGCCGATGCGCTCGTGGAACTCGGTGCGCACGAAGCCCGGTGCGACGGCCGTCACGGTGACGCCGGCTGGCCGGTAGTACGGGTTCGCCCAGCGGGCGAACGACAGCGACCAGGCCTTCGCGGCCGAGTAGCTGCCGAGCCCGAAGAAGCCCGCCACGCTCGACACGATCAGCACGGTGCCGGTGCGGCGGGGCAGCATCTGGCGCAGCGCGGCGTGCGTGAGCTGCAGCGGCACCCGGGCGAGCACGTCGAACTGCCGCAGCTCGTCGGAGATGCCGCTCTCGTCGAAATCGGTGCTCAGCCCGAAGCCGGCGTTGTTCACCAGCACGTCGATCGGGCGCTCGGTGGCGGCGACGCGGTCGAGCACGAGCGCGATGCCGGCCTCGTCGAGCAGATCGGCTTGCAGCATCTCGGTCTCACCGGGCAGCGCCGCGGCGACCTCGCGAAGCCGGTCGCCGTCGCGGGCGACGAGCACCACGCCGTGACCGCGTTCGGCGAGCTGCACCGCGAACTCGCGGCCGATGCCCGCGGTCGCGCCGGTGACGAGGGCCCATCCGGTCATCCCGAAACGCTACCGCGCTCGCCCGCGCCGCGGCCCCGGTGCGCGACCATGGGGGAGTGCAGCTGCCGCGCGCCGTCGACGACTTCGCCACCCATCTGGCGGTCGAGCGCGGCTTCAGCGAGCACACCGTGCGCTCGTACCGCGCCGATCTCGACGACCTGGTGGCGTTCGCCGCGGGGCGCGGTGTGCTGGAGGCCGGGGACGTCGACCTCGAGCTGCTGCGCGACTGGCTGTGGCGGGCATCCGAGCGGGGTCTGGCGAAGTCGACCCTCGCACGGCGTGCCGCGGCGGCCAGGGCGCTCGGCCGCTGGCTGCCGAAGGCCGGGGTGACCGCCGCCGATCCCGCGGTGCGGCTGCGCTCGCCGAAGGCCGACAAGCACCTGCCCCGGGTGGTGACCCGTGAGCAGATGGATGCCCTGTTCGCACGCCTCGTCGCGAGAGCCGACGGCGGCGACGCGGATTCCCTCCGTGATCTCGCCGTGGTGGAGCTGCTCTACGCGGCCGGGCTGCGCGTGAGCGAGCTGGTCGGGCTCGACGTGGCCGACGTCGACCATGACCGCCTGACCGTGCGGGTGCTGGGCAAGGGGGCCAAGGAGCGCGTCGTCCCGTTCGGCGTGCCGGCCCATCGCGCGCTGCTGGCGTGGCTCGAGCGGGGCCGCCCGGTGCTGCTGCAGCAGCCGACCGATGCCCTGTTCCTCGCGCCGCGCGGCGGCCGGCTCGCGACGCGTGCGGTGTACGCGCTCGTCTCCGGGCTGCTGTCGGCCGTGCCGGGGTCGGGCCCGTCCGGGCCGCACACCCTGCGGCACACGGCCGCGACGCACCTGCTCGACGGAGGGGCCGACCTGCGCGCTGTGCAGGAGCTGCTGGGTCATGCCAGCCTCGGTACGACCCAGCTGTACACGCACGTCTCGACCGAGCGGCTCAAGGAGACCTACCGCGTGGCGCACCCCCGCGCCTGAGGCGGCCACGCCGGGTCGGCAGCAGCACGGAGCGGGGCAGCTCGCCGAGGAAGAGCATCGGCGAGACGTACTGCCCGTCGATCCGCACGCCGAAGTGCAGGCACACCGAGGCGCAGTGCCCTGGCAGCACCGTGCCGATCCGGTCGCCGCGGCGCACCGCGTCGCCCTTCACGAGCTCGGTCTGCACCGGCTCGTAGCTCGACAGCACGCCGCCGGCGTGCTCGATGGACAGCACCGGGCGGTCGACCACGACGCCCGCGAAGTGCACCACCCCGGCCGCCGGCGCGTACACCGCGCCGTCCGGCGCGCG
>DATMVL010000009.1:0-2656 GCA_035563175.1 Rhodoglobus sp.
CCACCTCGGCGCGCTCGTGCGCTACGAGATCGACCTGCCGCCGTTCGAAGGTCTCGCGACCTTCGAGCTCGACGAGGTGCGCGACCACGCCTGGGTCGAGGTCGACGGGACGCCCGTCGGCACGCTCTCGCGCACCCGGCACGAGCGCTCCCTGGCGGTGCCGTTCGGCCGTCTCGCCGTGCTCGTCGAGGAGCAGGGGCGCGTCAACTACGCGGACCGCCTCGGCGAGCCCAAGGGGCTCATCGGCACGCCGCGGCTGAACGGGGCGCCCCTGCACGGCTGGACGGTCGCGCCGGTCGGCCTCTCGTCCAGGGCGTCCTCATCCGGTGCGGGGCGGGTCGCGCTCGTCGGCTCGTTCGACCTCGACGAGCCCGCCGACCTGTTCCTCGACACCGAGGGCTGGGGCCAAGGGTTCGCGATGGTGAACGGCTTCCTGCTCGGGCGCTACCGGCGCAGCGGGCCGCAGCGCACGCTCATGGTGCCCGGCCCGGTCACCCGCGCGGGCGCGAACGAGCTCGTCGTGTTCGAGCTCGAGCAGGCCGCGCCCGTCGCCCGCTTCGTGCCCGGGCTGCTGCTCGGCCCGCAGGAGGAGTAGCGCGCGCCCTCCCTCGCGCGATCGGTGCCGTTCTGGTGGATCCTGGCCTGCGGGCGCGCACTCTCGCACCACTCGCGCGCGAGCCTCCCGGCGACTCGTGCGAGATCGCGCACGTCGCGGCCGAGACGCGCGACTTCGCACCAGTCGTGCAGGCAGCGCGCGAGAGCGGGCGCTCAGACCGCCGGCTCGGGCCGGTGGATGCCCCGCGGCCGGTAGCCGAGCGCGTCGGCGACGCCGGCGAGATCCGCCAGGTACCAGACGATCGCGAGCCACATCTCGGTGCCCTGCAGCCCCGGCGTCATCGAGTCGAGCGCCGACGGGCCGGGCACGCGGAACGCGAACCCCTGCCCGTCGACCCAGGCGCCGAGCGCGTCGCCGAGCAGCGACTCCGCGAGCTCCCGCACCTCGGCGGCCCGGTACCCGGTGCCGCGGGTCAGCCACAGCGGGTGGGCGATGTCGAGCACGTTGCAGGCGTCGCGGCGGTCGGGCGCGAAGTGGTCCTCGTTGCGGGCGTGGGCGAGCACCGTGTCGATGACCCGCTCCGGGTGCGGCACCGGCACGCCGAACTGCGCCAGCGTGCCCCGGGAAGCCCGGTAGAAGCCGTTCACCAGCAGCAGGTCGTCGCCCGGCCGGCCCTGCCCCCACATCCCGGTGCGCCGATCCACATGCAGCGTCAGCCAGCCGAACAGGGCCTCGGGCAGGCCGGCGGGCAGCGCGGCCGGGTCGCTGAACCGGATGGCGGTGCCGAGCGCGTCCACCCAGTGGCCGGCGTGCCAGGGGTCGGATGCCCAGGGCAGGTCGTCGACGAACGCCGCGAGCCGCTCGGCGCTCGAGCCCGTGACCAGCGTCAGCGGGTGGGGGAACGCGGAGCCCAGCAGGTCGAGCGCGTAGCCGACCGCCTCGACGTGGTACGCGACGTCGGCGTCGGCGAGGTCGGGGTGCGCCCGCTGCACGCCGTCGGCGTCGAGCTGAGCCACCCCGCCGGTGTCGGCGTCCTGCCAGCCGCGCAGCCGCTCGACCTGCTCGGCGGCGGGCAGCTGCGGCGGTGCCGTTCCGAGCAGCAGGTCGGCGAGCTCGATCGCGTCGGTCTGCGCCCGCACGGTGACGGGCGCGCCGGGTCGATCGGCGAACAGGCGCAGGTCGGCGTCCCACGATCGGGCGAGCACGGCATCCGCCTGCTCCCGCGCCGTGTCGGCGAAGGCGGCGACCCGCGCCGCGAGACCGGTGCGTGCGGGTTGCGCGGGCGGCACCCGGTAGCGCAGCACCCGCGCCGGGTTGCCGCCGACGATCGCGCCGTCCGGCACGTCCTTGACCACGACCGCTCCCGCCGCGAGCACCGTGCGGCTGCCGACGGTGACGCCGTCGAGGATGACGACGTGCGAGCCGATCCACACGTCGTCGCCGATGACGATGCCCTTCGCCTGCAGCGGCTGCTTGAACACCGGGACGTCGGGGTCGGACATGGTGTGGTTGAAGCCGAGGATCGAGGTGTGCGCACCGATGCGCACCCCGTCGCCCATGGTCACCTGCCCGCGGACGACCGTGTACGGGTTGAGGGAGCAGTCGGCACCGACCTTGACGGTGCCGGTGAGATAGGCGCCGGCCGCGACGTACGAGCGGTCGCCGAGGTCGAACGCGTCGAGATCGAGCGAGGCCAGCTCCGAGACGAAGCAGCGCTCGCCGAGGGAATACGGCAGCTGCCGCTGAAGCTCGAGCTGCGCGGTTCTGGCGTCGTCGTCGGCTTCGTCCCAGAACGACCACGGGCTGTACTGGAAGCGGTCGATCACGGGACCGAGCCTACCGAGGGGCGCTACTCGTCGCCCTTCGGGCGGCGCGCTCCCGACCGCGGTGCGCGGGAGAGGCGTGCGTGCAGCTCGCGCCGCGACGGCGGCGCCACCACCTCGTCGGGCGACTCCGGCAGCTCGCGCACGCCGCTCGTCCACTGCTCGCCGTCCCACCAGCGCAGGATCGGGTCGCCCATCGGGTCGGGATGCCAGCCGGTCGTCGGATGCTCGACCGTGGCGTCGCTCACCAGCTCGGCACCGATCCGTACAGCGCCGG
>DATMVL010000010.1:0-4169 GCA_035563175.1 Rhodoglobus sp.
TCGGTCGCCGTCGACAGCGCCTCCACGCTCGCGAGCGAGCCGTTGCCGGTGTGCGCGACGACGCAGGAGGCCGATCTGCGCATCACGGTGCCCGACCGGCTCCCGCTGCAGGCTGACCGTCCGGGCACGGTGCCGTTCACCGTCACCAACCTGGGCGGCTCCCAGGCCGCACCCGCGAGCGCGACGATCCGGGTGCCCGCGGGCATCCGCATCACCAGCCTCACCCCGGCGGGCTGGCTGTGCGAGGCGTCCGCGACCGCGGCCGACGGATCCGTGAACGGCCCCGCGACGCTCACCTGCGATGCGGTCGACGCCAACGGCGCTGCTCGCTCGCTGGCGCTGAACGTCCCGAACCCGCTCGACCTGCCCGCAGTGATCCCCGACGACACCCTCGTCGGCGACGACGCCTGCTTCCCCGCACACGTCGCCGGACTGATGTCCGACCCGGTGCTCACCAACAACGACGCCTCCGCCTGCCTGGCGGTCGTCGCGGGCGACGCGCTGCTGGGCGTCACCAAGGACGACGGGCGCACCCGGGTCGGGATCGGCGACGAGATCACCTACACGCTGAACGTGGCGAATCTCCTGGCCGCGGAGGCGCTCGGCGCGATCACGATCACCGATGAGCTGCCCGACGACGTCGTGTTCATCTCGGCCAGCGCCGGCGGCACCGTGAGCGGTCAGGGCGACCCCACCCCCGACGGCGCGCTCCCCGGCGGCACGGTGACCTGGACGCTCCCCTCGCTCGCCCCGGCCGGCGTGGCGACGCCCGGCGGCTCCACCGCCACCGGCGGGGCCGGCTCCACCGCATCCGTCACCGTGACGGTACGGGTGCTGCAGCGAGCTGAGGTGCTCGACGAGATCGTCAACGAGGCAGCGGTTTCGGCGGCCGACCCGGCGAGCCCGGATGAGGCACTCACCGACACGGACGGAGACACCGACGAGCTGGTGCGCACCGCTGCACTCACGCTGACCAAGTCGGCGGACGTCGCGACCTTCGACGCCGCCGGCGACGACATCGCCTACACCTTCCGGGTGACGAACACGGGCAATGTAACGCTGACCGCGATCTCCATCGCCGAGGCCGACTTCACCGGCTCCGGCGACCTCTCCGACGTGACCTGCCCGACCGCACCCCTGGCTCCCGGCGCGTCGGCCGACTGCACGGCCGGGTACGAGGTCACGCAGGCTGACGTCGATCGGGGCACCGTGAGCAACACCGCCAGTGCCTCCGCGACGCCGCCCGCCGGCGTGACCGCACCGACATCGGAGCAGTCCACGTTCGTGGCGACCGCTTCCCAGCGCAGCGCGCTCACGCTGGTGAAGTCCGCTACGCCGACGGTCGCCGACGCCGCCGGTGACGAGATCACCTACTCGTTCCTGGTCACCAACGCGGGCAACGTGACCGTCGATGACGTCGAGATCACCGAGACCGCCTTCGACGGCGCTCCCGCGAACCTCTCCGCCATCGTCTGCCCGACGGTGCCGCTCGCGCCGGCGGCGTCGGTCACCTGCGAGGCGACCTACGAGGTCACCCAGGCCGACGCGGACCGCGGCTCGATCAGCAACACGGCGACGGCGACGGCGGATGCTCCCGGCGCGGTGACCGACCCGGTGTCCGACCCGTCGACGGCGATCGTCGACGTGCCGGCGGGCGCGGCGCTGACGCTCGAGAAATCGGTCTCCAGCGGGACGATCGATGCCGCCGGTCAGGTGGTGACCTACCTCTTCGAGGTGACCAATACGGGCAACGTGACCGTGTCGGACATCGGCATCGACGAGGTGGCGTTCACAGGTCGGGGCGGCGCCGTCGCGATCGAGTGCCCGGCGGCCACGCTGGCGCCCGGGGCCGACATGACCTGCGTGGGCACCTACCGGGTGGCGCAGGCCGACGTCGACGCCGGCGGTTTCGACAACACCGCGACGGTCGAGGGCACCGCACCCAACGGGGCGCCGGTCGTCTCCGAGGAATCGAGCGCCGAGGTGGCCATCGCGGCCGAACCGCAGTTGACGCTCGTGAAGTCGGCGAGCCCGGGCACGCTGGTCGTCGACGACGAGGTCACCTACTCGTTCGTGGTCACCAACGCCGGCAACGTGACGGTGACGGGCGTGACCATCGACGAGACGGCGTTCACCGGCTCCGGCACCGTGTCGGCGGTCGTCTGCGACGCCGCGGCCGGGTCGCTCGCGCCTGACGCGCAGACGGTGTGCTCGGCCACGTACACGATCACCCAAGACGACGTGGATCGGTCGACGGTCGACAACAGCGCGGTCGCAACCGGCGCCTTCGGTGCCACCACGGTGACCTCGAATGTCTCGTCGGTGCGCCTGCCGTTCGAGCAGGAGCCGGCGATCACGGTGGTCAAGACGGCCGATGTGGATGGCTATGCGGCCCTGAACGACCCGATCACCTACCAGTTCCGGGTCACGAACACCGGCAACGTGACGATGAGCGCGGTCGAGATCGTGGAGGAGGACTTCACGGGCTCCGGTGATCTCGGAGACGTCGGCTGCTCCCTCGTGACGCTGCTGCCGGGCCAGTTCGCGGACTGCACAGCCGAGTACCTGGTCACGCAGGCGGACATCGACGCCGGCTCGCTCGAGAACACGGCGCACGCCGAGGCCAGTGCGCCGCTGGCCGACGACCCGACGCTGTCGGAGGACTCGACCCTCGTGATCCCGTTCGTGGGCCCGATGGCGATGACGCTCGAGAAGTCGGGCGCCGGAGTGGACGTCGACCGCGATGGCATCGTGACGGCCGGCGACGAGATCGCGTGGAGCTTCACGGTCATCAACACGGGTGCGACGACCCTCACCGAGCTCGAGATCGACGACCCGACCGCCGGCGAGGTGACCTGCGAGGCGAGCATCCTGCCGCCAGGAGCATCGATCGACTGCACCGCGCCGCAGTACCGGATCAGTGCAGCGGATGCTGCAGCCGGCCGCGTGGTGAACGTCGCGACCGCCACGGCGCTCGGTGCAGGCGCGGTTCTGGTCACCTCGGCTGAGGCGACCGCCACCGTCGAGGTCGCACCGCAGCCGCTCGCCTTCACCGGGGCCGGGTCGCTGTGGATAGCGATCCCCGGTCTGCTGGCGCTGCTGCTGGGCGCAGCTGCGATCTGGTTCGTACGAGCTCGACGGCTCCGCATGTAGCCTGCGGGTGCGCCCTCATGACGAAGGGGCCGGACTCTCACGGAGCCCGGCCCCTTCGTCATCCCCATGCCGATACCATCGGGCCATGATGGGCCGCGTGCTCGAAGCCGGTGCGACGCTCGCCGGGGGAGTCGTGCTGGCGTACCTGCTCGCGGTGGTGCTGCAGGTGCTGCTCGGCGGTGACCTGCTCGGTGCGGCCATCCTGGTGTTCTGGTTCGGCGGCGTGGGCATCGCTGGGTGGGGGGTGGTGCTGCTCATCGGGGCTGTGAACGGCCGGGGCCTCGGGTACGGCACCCTCGGCGCGATCCTCGCCGCGGTCGTCGCGTCGGTCACGAATCTCGTCGCCGTCATCATCGTCGCCATGCTGAGCGGCGGTGCGGACGTCTTCGCGATCGCACTTGGCCTCATGGCGAGCGTCGTGCTGCTCATCGGCGCGACCGTGTCGGTGCTGGTGCTGCGGCGGATGCCGTGGGTCCGGGGTCCTGGCGCACGTGCACCGTGACCGGCTCGGTGACCGTGCACAGCGATGACGCGCGCGGGAGTCAGCCGTGGGGACGTTGCGAAGCGCGCTCGCCCAGCAGCCCGGCGGCGAAGGCGATCTTGATCGCCTCCTCGCGGGTGGATGCGCCGAGCTTGCGGTAGACGCTGCGCACCTGCGACTTGACGGTGTTGGGGGAGACGTAGAGGCCCTCCGCGATGACCCTCACACTGGCCGTACGTGCGAGCTCCTCCAGTACCGCCAGCTCACGGGGTGTGAGACGGGTCGGCCGGGCACCGTCGGCGAACAACGGGGGGACCCCGTCGAGCACGGACTCGGCGGGGCGTCCGCTCCACCGGCCATGCGCCCGCAGGGCCTCGGCGAGCGGCGTGCGCGGAACCTGAGCCAGAGGCAGCCGTAGGCCGTACCCGTCGAGCGTGTCGAGCGCGGGCGCGATCGCGGCAGCCGCGTCCGCCGGGCGCCCGCCGCGAGCGGCCGCGACGGCGCGTACGAGCAGGGCGCTCGCACGATGGCGCGG
>DATMVL010000011.1:0-10195 GCA_035563175.1 Rhodoglobus sp.
GCTGAGTCCCGACCAGCTGGACCGCATGCTGCGCGAGGCGACCCGGGTCAGCTTCGACCGGCTCGACTCCGACGGCTGCATGTCGACGAACGACCAGGTGTCGCTGCTGGCGAGCGGCGCCTCCGGGGTCGCACCCGACCCAGAGCAGTTCCAGTACGCCCTCACCGACGTGTGCACGAACCTCGCGGTGCAGCTGATGGCGGACGCCGAGGGTGCGAGCCACGACATCCTCATCGAGATCGTCGGCGCCGCGACCGAGGACGACGCGGTCGAGGTCGGGCGCGCCGTCGCCCGCAACAACCTGTTCAAGGCGGCCGTCTTCGGCAACGATCCCAACTGGGGCCGGGTGCTCGCAGCCATCGGCACCACGAAAGCGGCGTTCGACCCCTATGCGGTCGACGTGAGCATGAACGGCGTGCGCGTCTGCCATGCCGGCGCTCCGGACCGGCCGCGGACCGAGGTCGACCTGACGCCGCGGGCGGTGCACGTGCTCATCGAACTGCACGCGGGCGACGCCATGGCGAGCATCTACACCAACGATCTCACGCACGACTACGTGCACGAGAACAGCGCCTACAGCAGCTGATGGTCAGTCAGGACGTCGCCGCGGCCAAGGCCGCCGTGCTCATCGAATCCCTCCCGTGGCTCAAGCGGTACTCGGGCGAGATCATCGTCGTGAAGTTCGGCGGCAACGCCATGATCGACGACGACCTCAAGCGCTCGTTCGCCGAGGACGTCGTGTTCCTGCGCTACGCCGGCATCCGCCCGGTGGTGGTGCACGGCGGGGGACCGCAGATCACCGCCGAGCTCACCGCCCGCGGCATCCCGAGCGAGTTCCGCGGCGGGTACCGGGTCACGACCGAGGAGTCGATCCACGTGATCCGCCAGGTGCTGCGCGAGCAGGTCGGCGGCGAGCTGGTGTCGCTCATCGCCGAGCACGGGCCGCTGGCCGTCGGCCTCTCCGGCGACGAGCACGGACTGTTCACGGGCGTGCCGAAGGGCACGGTCGTCGACGGCGAGGAGATCGACCTCGGCCTGGTCGGCGAGGTCACCGAGGTCGACCCGCGCCGCGTGCTCGAGATCGTGGAAGACGGGCTCATCCCCGTGGTCTCCACGGTGGCGAACGGGCCCGACTCGATCCTGAACGTCAACGCCGACTCGGCCGCCGCATCCCTCGCCATCGCGCTCGGCGCCGCGAAGCTCGTCATGCTCACCGACGTCGCGGGCTTGTACCGCGACTGGCCCGACCGCGACTCGCTGGTCAGCGAGATCACCGCCGACGAGCTGCGCGCGCTGCTGCCCGCCCTGGAGTCGGGGATGATCCCCAAGATGACGGCCTGCCTGGATGCGGTGACCGCCGGGGTGCCGAAGGCCGCGATCATCGACGGGCGGCAGCCGCACTCGATGCTGCTCGAGATCTTCACCACCCGGGGCATCGGCACGGAGGTGACCCTGTGAGCTGGAGCGACGACTACGGCACCCGCATGATGCGCACCTTCGCGACGCCGCTCGCGCAGCTGGTGCGCGGCGAGGGTGCGTACGTGTGGGATGCCGACGGCACCCGCTACCTCGACTTCCTGGCCGGCATCGCGGTGAACGCGCTCGGCCACGCGCACCCGGTGTTCGTGGATGCCGTGAGCCGGCAGGCCGCGACGCTCGCCCATGTCTCCAACTACTTCGCCACGCCGCCGCAGCTCGCGCTGGCGCAGCGTCTGCTCCGGCTGACGGGCGCGGAGCAGACCGGGGGACGGGTGTTCTTCGCGAACTCCGGCACCGAGGCGATCGAGGCCGCGGTGAAGCTGGCCCGGCGCACCGGGCGGCCGCGCATCCTGTCGCTGCAGAACTCGTTCCACGGCCGCACCCTCGGCGCGCTGTCCATCACCGGCAAGCCCGCGCTGCGTCAGCCGTTCGAGCCGCTGCTGCCCGGAGCCGAGCACCTGCCGCCGACGATCGAGGCGCTCGAGGCCGCGATCGGACCGGACGTCGCCGCGCTCGTGGTCGAGCCGATCCAGGGCGAGGCCGGGGTGGTCGCGCTGCCCGACGGGTACCTCGAGGTGGCGCGGCGGCTGACCGCCGAGCACGGCGCGCTGCTGATCGTCGACGAGATCCAGACCGGCGCCGGCCGCACCGGCGAGTGGTTCGCCTTCCAGCGCACCGGCATCGTGCCCGACGCCATCACCCTCGCGAAGGGCATCGGGGGCGGGTTCCCGATCGGCGCGCTGGTCACGTTCGGCGCCGCCTCCGACCTGCTCGCCCCCGGCCAGCACGGCAGCACGTTCGGCGGCAATCCGCTCGCGACCGCCGTCGGCGATGCGGTGCTCGGCGAGCTCGAGCGGGCGGGCCTGGTCGGGAACGCGCGTGTGCGCGGGCAGCAGCTGCGCGAGGCGATCGCCGGGATGCCCGGGGTCGCCGAGATCCGTGGCGCCGGGCTGCTGCTCGGGGTCGGCCTCGACCGGCCGATCGCGCCGGCCGTGATGCGGGCCGCACTGGAGCGCGGGCTGATCGTCAACGCGCCGAATGACACCAGCATCCGCCTGGCGCCGCCCCTCATCATCGGCGACGAGCACGTCGCCGAATTCACCGACCTGTTCACCTCGGCTTTGGAGGCCTCGACATGACCCGGCACTTCCTCCGCGACGACGACATCAGCACCGAGGAGCAGACCGCCATCCTCGACCTGGCCGAGCAGATCAAGGCCGACCGCTGGGGCCGCACGCCGCTCGCCGGCCCGCAGACCGTGGCGGTGATCTTCGACAAGTCGTCCACCCGCACCCGGGTGAGCTTCGCGGTCGGCATCGCCGACCTCGGCGGGCAGCCGCTCATCATCTCGACGGCGAACAGCCAGCTCGGCGGCAAGGAGAGCCCCTCCGACACCGCGCGGGTGCTCGAGCGGCAGGTCGCCGCGATCGTCTGGCGCACGTACGGCCAGGCCGGCCTGGTCGAGATGGCGTCGGGCACCACCGTGCCGGTGGTGAACGCGCTGAGCGACGAGTTCCACCCGTGCCAACTGCTCGCCGACCTGCTCACGATCCGCGAGCACAAGGGGCAGCTGAAGGGGCTGACCCTGACGTTCCTCGGCGACGGCGCCGACAACATGGTGCACTCCTACCTGCTCGCCGGCGCGACCGCGGGCATGCACGTGCGCATCGCCTGCCCCGACGACTACCAGCCCGACTCCGCGGTGGTGGCGGATGCCGACGCGATCGCCGCGCGCACCGGCGGCTCGGTGGCGATCTACTCCGACCCGGCCGAGGCGACCGCGGGGGCCGACGTCGTGGTCACCGACACCTGGGTGTCGATGGGCAAGGAGGAGGAGAAGGCGCAGCGCATCGCCGCCCTCGGCGCCTACAAGGTCGACGCCGAGCTGATGGCGCTCGCGAAGCCCGACGCGATCTTCCTGCACTGCCTGCCCGCCGACCGCGGCTACGAGGTGACCGGCGAGGTCATCGACGGACCGCAGTCGGTGATCTGGGACGAGGCCGAGAACCGGCTGCACGCGCAGAAGGCGCTGCTGTGCTGGCTGCTGGAGCAGAACGCTTCGGCGGGCTCAGCGGGGACCACGTGAGCTCGGGCGGCATCCCGGCGCGCATCCGCGCCTGGGGTCTGCCGCCGCGCGTGCTCGGCGTCGACGTCGCCCGCGGACTGGCGGTGATCGGCATGTTCGCCGCGCACGTCGCGGTGCAGGTGCCCTTCGACTGGTCGCCCCACACCTGGTCGGGCCTCTCCGACGGCAAGCCCTCGGTGCTGTTCGCGCTGCTGGCGGGTGTGTCGATCGCGATCCTGTCGCGACGCGACGGCTCCGGTCAGGCGATCGCGGTGCGGGCGGCCATCGTCTACGTGCTCGGCCTGCTGCTCATGCTGCTGCCCACCAACGTCGCCGTGATCCTGCCCTCGTACGGCGCGCTGTTCCTGCTGGCGCTGCCGTTCCGCCGGGCCGACCCGCGCAAGCTGGCGGTCGCCGCCGCGGTGCTGGCCGCCGTCGCCCCGGCGCTGGTCCTGCCGCTGCGCGAGCAGCTGGGCGACGCGCCGGCGGCGGCGCGATTGCTGCTGCTCGACCCGCTCATCACCGGCTACTACCCGGCCTTGATCTGGATCGCCTACGTGCTCGCCGGCATCGCCATCGGCCGGCTCGACCTGCTGAACCCGCGCGTCGCCGTCGCGCTCGTGGCGGTCGGCGGGGTGCTCGCCGGCATCGGCTACGGGCTGGGCGCCGCACTCGAGGGCACCGTCGCCCGCGAGCCCTGGGTCGTGCTGTTCACCGCCGAACCGCACAGCGACACACCGTTCGACGTGATCGGCACCGGCGGCACCGCCATCGCGGTGCTCGGGCTGTGCCTGCTGCTGTCCCGGATGCTGCGCGGCGGGGCGCGGTGGCTGCTGCTGCCGCTCGGCGCGGTGGGCGCGATGGCGCTGACCGCCTACACGGCGCAGCTGATCGCGATCGCGGCCCTGGGCATCCCGGTGCCCGGCGACGACCCGTCGAACACGGCGTTCTGGGTGCTGACGCTGGTGACGGTCGCCGGATGCTGCGCCTGGGTGCTGCTCGTCGGCCGAGGGCCGCTCGAAGCCGCCATGCACGCGGCGACGCACACGGATTCCGGCGGGGACGCCGCCGGTAGGCTGAACGGGGCCGTGGGGCCCGGAGGGAACAGGGAACAACCATGACAGAACGCGTCGTCCTCGCCTACTCGGGCGGACTCGACACCTCGGTCGGCATCGGCTGGCTGAAGGACGCCACCGGCAAGGAGGTCGTCGCCCTCGCGGTCGACGTCGGCCAGGGCGGCGAGGACATGGACGACATCCGCCAGCGCGCGCTCGACTGCGGCGCGGTGGAGTCGGTCGTGGTCGACGCCAAGGACGAGTTCGCCGCCGACTTCCTGATGCCCGCCCTCAAGGCCAACGCGCTGTACCAGAAGCGCTACCCGCTGGTGTCGGCCCTCAGCCGCCCGCTGATCGCGCGCCACCTCGCCCGCGTGGCGAAGGAGCTCGGCGCCGACAGCGTCGCGCACGGCTGCACCGGCAAGGGCAACGACCAGGTGCGCTTCGAGGCCGCCGTCGCCGCGCTCGCACCCGAGCTCAGCAGCATCGCCCCGGTGCGCGACCTCGCGCTGACCCGCGACAAGGCCATCGTGTACGCGGAGGAGCACGGGCTGCCGATCAAGCAGTCCAAGAAGAACCCGTACTCGATCGACAAGAACGTCTGGGGCCGTGCGGTGGAGACCGGGTTCCTCGAGGACCCGTGGAACGCCCCCATCGAGGATCTCTACGAGTACACCCAGGACCCGGCCGTCGCGAAGGACGCCGACGAGGTCGTTCTCGGCTTCTCGCAGGGCGTCCCGGTCGCGATCGACGGCGAACGGCTCAGCCCGCTGCAGGTCGTGCAGCGCATGAACGAGCTCGCGGGGAAGCACGGAGTCGGCCGCATCGACATCGTCGAGGACCGGCTCGTGGGCATCAAGAGCCGCGAGGTGTACGAGGCGCCCGGCGCGATCGCGTTGATCGAGGCGCACGAGGCGCTCGAGAACCTCACCCTCGAACGCGACGTCAACCGCTTCAAGCGCGGCGTCGAGGCGGAGTGGGCGACGCTCGTCTACGAGGGCCTCTGGTTCTCGGGCCTCAAGCGGTCGCTCGACGTGTTCATCGACGACACCCAGAAGGCGGTCTCCGGCGAGGTCCGGCTGAAGCTGCAGGGCGGCCGCGCGGTCGTCACCGGCGCGAAGTCCGACGAGAGCCTGTACGACTTCAGCCTCGCGACCTACGACACCGGCGACACCTTCGACCAGTCGCTGTCGAAGGGCTTCATCGAGATCTGGTCGCTGCCCTCGAAGATCAGCGCCCGGCGCGACCTGAGGGGCTGAGATGGCGGGGACCGGTGCGGGCTCGCTCTGGGGCGGACGGTTCGCGAGCGGCCCGTCCGAGGAACTGGCGCGCCTGAGCCGGTCCACGCACTTCGACTGGCAGCTGGCGCCGTACGACCTGGCGGGCTCGCGAGCGCACGCCAAGGCGCTCGCCGCCGCCGGCTACCTGGCCGATGACGAGCTGACGGCGATGACGGATGCCCTGCACGGCATCGAGGCGGATGTCGCCTCCGGTGCCCTGCAGCCCCGTCCCGACGAGGAGGACGTGCACGCCGCGCTCGAGCGCGCGCTCATCGAGCGGCTCGGGCCGGAGCTGGGCGGCAAGCTGCGCGCCGGCCGCAGCCGCAACGACCAGATCGCCACACTCATCCGGTTGTACCTGCTCGACCACGCCGCCACCATCGGCGACTGCGTCGTCGACCTGATCGACGCGCTCGCATCCCAGGCCGAGCAGGTCGGCGACGCGATCATGCCCGGGCGCACGCACCTGCAGCACGCCCAACCCGTCCTGCTGGCGCACCATCTGCTCGCACACGCCTGGCCGCTGGTGCGCGACCTCGAGCGCCTGCGGGACTGGCGGGCACGGGCATCCGTCAGTCCCTACGGCGGGGGAGCGCTCGCCGGATCGTCGCTCGGCCTCGACCCGGGACTGGTGGCGGCGGAGCTCGGGCTGGCCCGCCCCGCCGAGAACTCCATGGACGGCACCGCCGCCCGCGACGTGGTCGCCGAGTTCGCGTACGTGACCGCCCAGCTGGGCGTCGACGTCTCCCGGCTGGCGGAGGAGGTCATCCTCTGGAACACGCGGGAGTTCGGCTTCGTCACCCTCGACGACGGCTACTCGACCGGGTCGTCGATCATGCCGCAGAAGAAGAACCCCGACATCGCGGAGCTGGCGCGCGGCAAGTCGGGCCGGCTGATCGGCAACCTCGCCGGGCTGCTGGCGACGCTCAAGGGCCTGCCGTTGGCGTACAACCGCGATCTCCAGGAGGACAAGGAGCCGGTCTTCGACTCGGTCAAGACGCTCGAGGTGCTGCTGCCGGCGTTCACCGGCATGATCGCGACGCTGCGCTTCGACCTGGACCGGATGGCGGCGCTCGCGCCGCAGGGGTTCTCGCTGGCCACCGACGTGGCGGATTGGCTGGTGCGCCGGCACGTGCCGTTCCGGGAGGCGCACGAGATCAGCGGTGCCCTGGTGCGGTTCTGCGAGCAGCACGGCCTCGACCTGCACGAGCCCACCGACGAGCAGTACGCGGCGGTGTCGCCGCACCTGGCCCCCGAGGTGCGGGAGGTGCTCACCGTGGAGGGGTCGGTGGCGTCGCGCTCCGGCGCGGGTGGAACGGCACCGGATGCGGTGGCCCGCCAGCGCGCGGAGCTCACCGCCCGCATCCGCTCGCTCACCGATCGCACCTCGACCTGAGGCGCATGTTCGACCGCTCGATCTTCGAAGCGCCGGCGACGGAGGTGGCGCCGCTGCTGCTCGGCGCCGTGCTGCGCGTCGACGACGTGGCGCTGCGCATCACCGAGGTCGAGGCGTACCTGGGTGAGTCCGATCCGGGGTCGCACGCGTTCCGCGGCCGCGGGCAGCGCAACGCGGTGATGTACGGGCCGCCCGGGCACCTGTACACGTACTTCACCTACGGCATGCACACCTGCGCGAACGTGGTGTGCATGCCCGAGGGCACCGCCTCCGGGGTGCTGCTGCGGGCGGGCCGCATCATCGAGGGCGTGGAGGTCGCGCGCGCCCGGCGGGCGTCGAGCCGCACCGACGACGACCTCGCGCGCGGGCCGGGACGGCTGTGCGTGGCGATGGGGATCACCCTCGCCGACGGGGGAGCGGACCTCGCGGGCCCGCGCATCCGCCTCGAGCTGCCGCAGGAGCGTTCGGCGTACGCGACCGGGCCGCGCACCGGCGTCTCCGGCGCGGGCGGCACCGACGACTACCCGTGGCGGTTCTTCCTGCCCGGCGACCCGACGGTGTCGCCGTACAAGGCCCACGTGCCGAAACGCCGCGCATGACCCGCACCTCGCTCGAGCAGCGCATCGACGCGCTCGCCCACCGCCTGCTCGACGGGGCGCCGCTGCGCGGCCCGCGCGCGTTCCTGGTCGAGTTCGGCGTGTTCGTCGCCAAGCAGGCGTGGGCCTGCGCGTTCGGCGCCGCGATGCTCGCGGTGCTGCTCGGCACCCGGCTCTGGTATCCGGGCGACGCCGCGCTCGCCCGCAACGACTTCCTCGTGATCGCGGCGGTGCTCATCCAGGTCGCGATGGTGGTCTTCCGGCTCGAGACCGGGCGCGAGCTCGTCGTGATCGTGCTGTTCCACATCGTCGGCACGGTGATGGAGCTGTTCCAGATCGCCGTCGGCTCGTGGGACTACGCCGACGGCGGCGTGCTGCACATCGGCGCGGTGCCGCTGTACACCGGGTTCATGTACGCCGCCGTCGGCTCCTACCTGGTGCGCGTCTACCGGCTCTTCGACCTGCGGTTCGACCGCTGGCCGCCGCGCTGGGCCACCGCCGTGGTGGCGGCCCTCATCTACGCGAACTTCTTCACCCACCACTGGCTGCCGGACATCCGGTACCTGCTGCTGGCCGCGATCGCGCTGCTGTTCCTGCGCACCTGGATGCACGTGCGGCTCTTCCGGGCGCGGTTCCGGATGCCCGTGCTCGCGGCCTTCGCCGGCGTCGCGCTCTTCATCTGGATCGCCGAGAACATCGGCACCTGGGCGCAGGCGTGGAGCTACCCGAACCAGGCCGACGGCTGGGAGCTGGTGTCGATCGGCAAGCTCGGCTCGTGGTTTCTGCTCATGATCATCTCGGTGGTGCTCGTCACGTTCGTGTACCCGCCCCGGCCTCTCGACAGTGTCGGCGGTGCGCGCCAAGGTTGACCCATGGCGAAGGCAGAGCATTTCGAGATCCCGGCCGACGATTCGGCCCGAGCGCAGCGCTTCTACCAGGAGGTGCTGGGCTACACCTACGAGCCGTGGGGCGACGACATGGGCATGCTGCTGCAGCCCGCGGGCGAGGGGATCAACGGCGACATCTCCAAGCGCGGGGGCGACTTCCAGCATCCGGTGATCGTCTTCACGGTCGACAGCATCGAGCAGACCGTGGCGAAGGCCGCCGAGCAGGGCGGCGCGCAGGTCGGCGAGATCGGGTACCTCGACGAGGAGCAGACGCAGCGCTGGGTGTACCTGCGCGACAGCGAGGGCAACCTGATCGGGCTGTTCGACACCGTCGAGCCGTCCTGACCCGTCGCCGGCCTCGGGTACGGTGGATGCCGTGTCCGCCCCCCTGCGCAACGACGAGTCGTTCGAGGATGTCTGGGACGAGATCGTCTGGCGCGGTCTCGTCCACGTCTCGACCGACGTCGACGAGCTGAAGTCCCTGCTCGCGGGGGAGCCGGTCACGTACTACTGCGGCTTCGACCCGACCGCGCCGAGCCTGCACCTCGGCAACCTGGTGCAGCTGCTGCTGATGCGCCGGCTGCAGCTGGCCGGGCACCGGCCGCTGGGGCTGGTGGGCGGCTCGACGGGGTTGATCGGCGACCCACGGCCCACGGCCGAACGCATCCTCAACGACGCCGACACGGTGGCGGAGTGGGTGCACCGGCTGCAGTCGCAGGTGTCGCGGTTCCTCAGCTTCGAGGGTGAGAACGCCGCTCGGCTGGTGAACAACCTGGACTGGACGGCGCCGCTGTCGGCGCTCGACTTCCTGCGCGACATCGGCAAGCACTTCCGGGTCGGCACCATGCTGAAGAAGGATGCGGTGGCGGCCCGCCTGAACAGCGACGCGGGCATCAGCTTCACCGAGTTCAGCTACCAGATCCTGCAGGGCATGGACTACCTGCAGCTGTACCGGGACTACGGATGCGTGCTGCAGACCGGCGGCAGCGACCAGTGGGGCAATCTCACCAGCGGCACCGACCTCGTCCATCGCGTCGAGGGGGTGAGCGTGCACGCGATCGGCACCCCGTTGATCACCAACTCCGACGGCACGAAGTTCGGCAAATCCGAGGGCAACGCGGTGTGGCTCGACCCGGAGATGACGAGCCCCTACGCCTTCGTGCAGTTCTGGCTCAACACCGACGACGGCGACGTGATCGACCGGCTCAAGGTGTTCACGTTCCTGACGCGGGAGCAGATCGACGAGCTCGCCCACGCGGTGCAGACCGAGCCGTTCAAACGCGCTGCGCAACGCACGCTCGCGCGCGAGGTCTCGACGCTGGTGCACGGGGAACAGGCCACCGAGGCGGCGTTCGCCGCGGCCGAGGCCCTGTTCGGACAGGGCTCGCTCACCGACCTCGACGACGCGACCCTGCAGGCGGCGCTGCGCGAGCTGCC
>DATMVL010000012.1:0-7044 GCA_035563175.1 Rhodoglobus sp.
GCTGGTCGGCGCTCTCGCCGGCGCGCGGGTGCTGCAGTCCGCTCGCAGGCGGCTCTCGGCGTGGCGCGAGGAGGGCGGCCGGTACAGCCGTCGCGACTTCCTGCGCTTCGCCGGCATCGCCGCGGGGGTGTCGGTCGTGGGCGGCGCCGTCGCGCGGACCATGAACGCGGCCACCACCGCCGCCGACGCCGCGCGCGGCATCATCGCGCTGCCGGATGCGGCATCCGTCACCGCCCGGATCCCCTCCGGGGCCTCGCTCGACGTGCCCGGCATCACGCCCCTGGTCACCCCGAACGACGGGTTCTACCGCATCGACACCGCGCTGCAGGTGCCCGTCGTCGACGCCGCGACCTGGCGCCTGCGGGTCACCGGCATGGTCGAGCGCGAGCTCGAGCTGACCTTCGACGAACTGCTGGCGCAGCCGCTGACCGAGTCGACCATCACCATCGCCTGCGTGTCGAACGAGGTCGGCGGCGACCTGATCGGCACCGCGACCTGGCTCGGCTGGCCGGTGCGCGACCTGCTCGCCCGGGCCCGGCCGCTGCCCGGCGCCGACATGGTGCTGTCGCGCAGCGTCGACGGCTTCACCGCCGGCACGCCGATCGAGGCCCTCACCGACGACCGCGACAGCCTGCTGGCGGTCGGCATGAACGGCGAGCCGCTGCCGTTGCAGCACGGCTTCCCGGTGCGGATGATCGTGCCCGGCCTCTTCGGCTACGTGTCGGCCACCAAGTGGCTCTCCGAGTTGACGGTGACGACCTTCGCGGCCGACCAGGGCTACTGGACCCCGCGCGGCTGGGACGCGCTCGGCCCGGTGAAGACGTCGTCGCGCATCGACGTGCCGCGCTCGGGCCAGTCCGTCGCGGCCGGGCGGGTCGCGGTCGCCGGCGTCGCGTGGGCGCAGCATCGCGGGGTGGCGGCGGTCGAGATCAGGATCGACGAGGGGCAGTGGCGACCCGCGCGGCTGGCGCGCGCGATCTCGGACGACACCTGGGTGCAGTGGGTGCTGGAGTGGGATGCCCAGCCGGGCTCGCACACCATCGCCGTGCGGGCGACGGATGCCGACGGGACGACGCAGCGATCGAACCGGCTGCCGCCGGCGCCGAACGGCTCGGAGGGCTGGCACACGGTGACGGTGACGGTGAGCTAGAAGAGCGTCGCCTCGGCCTGGGGCAGCGTGACGAACGCGGGCCCGAGCCTCAGCACGCCGTCGTCGAGGGGCTCGCACCGCATCCCGCCCCGCCCGCGCAGCGCCTTGAACGCCCCCGGCGCGAGGGTCACGTCCATCCACGCGCACGGGTTCGCGGGCCGGTGCGCGCGGAACCGCACGCCGTCGATCGCGAACACCTGGTCGCGCATCCGGTCGATGTCGAGCCCACGGGTCACGATGTTGCGGCGGGTGTCCTGCGGGTCGAGGCCGCGCACCCCGAGCTCGCGCTCGACATGCTCCAGCGCCTCGATGGCGAAGATCGTCACGGATGCCGTGCGGTGCGCCCGCTGCCCGAAGTAGCGGTCGCCGACCACGCCGAGTCCCGCTCGCAGGGCGATGCTCTGGTGGGTCTCCTGCACGAGCGGCGGGATGGGCCCGTCGGACGGCCGGCCCTCGTACCGGTGCTGCGGCGACGCGAGCAGCATCACGAGCTCGATCGGGCTGTCCACGGTTCGAAGGTACGCTGAAGCGCGATGGCCCACCTGCTCGGCGCCGAGGCGCTGCACCTCGAGTTCCCGACGCGCGTGGTCTTCGACGCCGTCACCGTCGGGCTCGACGAGGGCGACCGCATCGGCATCGTCGGCCGCAACGGCGACGGCAAGTCCACGTTGCTGCGGCTGCTGGCCGGGCGCATGCAGCCCGATGCCGGCCGGGTCACCCGCCGCGGCGGCGTCACCGTCGGCATGCTCGACCAGGCCGACACCCTGCCCGCCGAGCAGACCGTCGGCGCCGCGATCGTCGGCGACCGGCCCGAGCACGAGTGGGCCGGCGATGCGCGCGTGCGTGACGTGCTCGCGGGGCTGGTGGCGGACATCCCCTGGGATGCCACGCTCGGCTCCCTGTCCGGCGGCCAGCGCCGCCGGGTCGGCCTCGCCGCGCTGCTGACCGGCGACTGGGACGTGCTGTTCCTCGACGAGCCCACCAACCACCTCGACGTCGAGGGCATCGCCTGGCTCGCCGAGCACGTGCGCACGCGCTGGTCGGCCAACGCGGGCGCCTTCGTCGTGGTCACCCACGACCGCTGGTTCCTCGACGAGGTGTGCACGCAGACCTGGGAGGTGCACGACCGCATCGTCGAGCCGTTCGAGGGCGGTTACGCGGCGTACATCCTGCAGCGTGTGGAGCGCGACCGCATGGCGGCCGCCTCCGAGGCGCGGCGGCAGAACCTCGCCCGCAAGGAGCTCGCCTGGCTGCGCCGCGGGCCGCCGGCACGCACCTCGAAGCCCAAGTTCCGCATCGACGCGGCGAACGAGCTGATCGCGAATGAGCCGCCGCCGCGCGACACGGTCGCACTCTCGGCGATGGCGATGCAGCGCCTCGGCAAGGACGTCGTCGACCTCGAGGACGTGTCGGTCTCGTACGGCGACCGACCGGTGCTGCGCGACATCACCTGGCGCATCGCGCCGGGGGAGCGCACGGGCATCCTCGGCGTGAACGGGGCCGGCAAGTCGACCCTGCTCGGCCTGGTCGACGGGACCGTGCAACCCACTGCCGGCCGTGTGAAGCGCGGCAAGACCGTGCGGATCGCGACCCTGTCGCAGCAGCTCGACGAGTTGAAGGACGTCTGGGACGACCGGGTGCTCGACGTGATCGCCGGCCTGCGCCGCAGCTACATCGCCGGCGGCAAGGAGCTCACCCCGGGCCAGCTGCTGGAGCGCCTCGGCTTCACGAACGCGCAGCTGTCGACCCCCGTGCGCGACCTCTCGGGCGGGCAGCGGCGGCGGCTGCAGCTGCTGCTCATCCTGCTCGACGAGCCGAACGTGCTGATCATGGACGAGCCCACCAACGACCTCGACACCGACATGCTCGCCGCGATGGAGGACCTGCTCGACTCCTACGCCGGCACCCTGCTCGTGGTCAGCCACGACCGGTACCTGCTCGAGCGGGTCACCGATCAGCAGTACGCGGTGCTCGAGGGGCGGATGCGCCACCTGCCGCGAGGCGTCGACGAGTACCTGCAGCTGCGCTCGCAGCGACCCGCCGGCGCTCCCGCCGCCGCATCCCCGAAGGCGACCGGTGCCGAGCGCCGCGCCGCCGAGAAGGAGCTGGCATCCATCGAGCGGGGCATGGAGCGGCTGACCGCCGCGGTCGCGGCGGTGCACGACCGGATGGCGGTCGCCGACCAGTCGGACTTCGCCGGTCTCAGCATCCTGATGGAGGAGGCGGCCGGCCTCGAGGGCGAGCTCGCCCAGGCCGAGTCGCGCTGGCTCGAGGTCTCCGAGGCGCTCGATTAGCTTCTGCGCCACAACCGCGGTTCCGCGCCACTTCTTCTCGGCGCGCAACCACATTTCTGGCGCGCTAGCGATCCCGACGGAACCGAGCGCGCGCACTACGTTGTGTGCTTGACGATGGTGTGCGGCACACAGTAACGTGTGCCGCATGGTGAACGACGAGACGCGCACCGCGCATCTGCAGGAGCTCCGGCGCGGCACGGTCGTGCTCGCGTGCCTGGTCGTGCTGCGCGAGCCGGACTACGGCTACGCGCTGCTCGAGCGGCTGGAGCAGCTCGGCTTCGCGGTCGACGCCAACACGCTCTACCCGCTGCTGCGCCGGCTCGAGACCCAGGGGCTGCTCGTCAGCGACTGGAACACCGACCAGGCGCGGCCGCGCAAGTTCTACCGCACCAGCCCCGACGGCGAGGCCCTCGCCGAACTGCTCGTGGCCGACTGGCACGCGCTCACCGCATCCATCGACAAGCTGCACGGAGGTGCACGATGAACTCACTCACCGACCGCTACACGTGGGCCGTCGTGCGGTCCCTACCCGAGGCCAAGCGCGCCGACATCGAGCGAGAGCTGCGGGCATCCGTCGCCGACGACGTGGAGGCGCGGATGGCCGGCGGCGCGACCGAGCAGCAGGCCGAGCACGACGCGCTGGTCGCGCTCGGCGACCCGGACCGACTCGCCGTCTCGTACGCCGACCGGCCCGCCTACCTGATCGGGCCCCGGTACTACTTCGACTACGTTCGGCTGCTGAAGCTGCTGCTCTCGTTCATCCCGGCGCTCGCGGGCACGGCGGCGGGCCTCGCCAATGCCATCGCGCAGCAGCCCGTGGGAGCGATCATCGCCTCGGTGATCACGACGGCGCTCATGGTCATCGTGCACCTCGGCTTCTGGACGACGCTGGTCTTCGTCATCCTCGAGCGCTCGTCGGCCGCCGGCAAGCCGCTCGTCACCTGGGAGCCGTCACTGCTGCCGGAGCCGCCGGTGCCCGGCCGAGCGGACGCGCGCATCGAGCTCTGCTCGTCGTTGTTCTTCCTGATCGCCGCGGTGGTCGCCGTCGTCTGGCAGCAGGTAGCGTCGGTGTTCCAGGATGCCGCCGGCGACCCCATCCCGGTGCTGCAGCCCGAACTGTGGCAGTTCTGGATCCCGGCGCTGTTCGCGCTCGTCGCCGCCGAGGTCGTCTTCGCGGTGGTGCAGTACCGACGGGGCTGGAGCTGGGGACTCGCGATCGCCAACACGGTGCTCTCGGCCCTCATCGCCATCCCAGGAGTGCTCCTGGCGCTCGGCGACGAGATCGTGAACCCGGCCTTCGTCGAGCGGACGGGCTGGGACGACGCCGACACCGTCCTCGTGCCGTTGATCGTGGTGATGTTCGCCGGCATCGCGATCTGGGACTCCATCCTCGGCTTCGTGAAGGCTCGGCGGGCGTCACGGGTCGCGGCCTGATTCACCCGCAGGCGGGGTGCACGCCGAGCATCTAGGCTCGCTGCGTGCACTCCGCCTCAGCCCGCATCGCAGGCCTGGGCGTGTACCTGCCGGGAACCACCCGCAGCTCTCGCCAGACCGAGCGCGACCTGCGCGACCGCAACCCGGGCCTCAAACTCGCCACGGGGCTGATCAAGCGGCTCACCGGCGTCGAGACCGTGCATCTGCGGCCGGAAGGGTGGCACACCTCGGACTTGGCGGTCGCAGCGTCGAAGGCCGCGCTCGCCGAGTCGCCCGGCCCGGTCGATCTCGTCATCTTCGCCAGCGCCAGCCAGGATCTGATCGAGCCGGCGACCAGCCACATCGTCGCCGCCAAGCTCGGCATCGACGCCCCGGTGATGGATGTGAAGAACGCGTGCAACTCGGTGCTCAACGCGATGCAGGTCGCCGAGGCGCTCATCGCCGCGGGGCAGTACCGCCGCGTGCTCATCGCGAGCGGCGAGCAGCCCAGTCACGCGGTGCGCTGGGAGCTCGCCGACCACGACCAGTTCATCCGCTCGTTCCCCGGGTACACGATGAGCGACGGGGGAGCGGCCGTGATCATGGAGGCGACGGATGACCCGGGCACGGGCATCCTGGACGCCGCGTTCACCGCCGTGTCGAAGCACTGGGCCGTCGGCACGCTGCCGACCGGCGGGTCGATGAATCCGCGCTCGATCGAGCACGCGTACTTCGACATGGACGGGCACGCGCTGCAGCAGGCGTTCCTCGAGCTCGGACCGCAGCCGGTGCTCGACCTGCTCGAGAAGAACGGGCTGACCTGGGCCGACTTCGATCTCGTCGCGATCCACCAGGTGGCGCTGCCGTACCTGCCGCCGATCTTCGACCGGCTCGGCGTACCGGACGACAAGACCGTGGTGACGATCGCCGAGCACGGCAATCTCGCATCCGTGACGCTGCCGCTGCAGCTGGTGCGGGCGCGCGAGCGCGGCCTGGTCGGCCCCGGCAGCCTGGTGCTGCTGATCGGTCTCGCGGGTGGCATCAGCCTCGGGCTCATGGTGGTGCGGCTGTGACGCCGTTCCGCGGCGGACCGGTTGGGGGAGCCCTGGCCGTCGTCGTCCCGGTCTACAACGAGGCCGCCGGGATCCGCCCCACCCTCGAGGCGCTCGCCGCGCAGCGCGACGACGACTTCGACGCGATCTTCGTCGACAACGGCTCGACTGACGGATCGGCCGACGTGATCCGGGGGTTCGGGCATCCGCGCTGGCGCATCGTCGACGAGCGACAGAAGGGCACCGGCGCCGCCGCCGACACCGGCATGCGCGCCGCCATCGCCGCCGGGGCGACGCTGCTCGCCCGCACCGATGCCGACTGCCTGCCGCGCGCCGACTGGACCGCGGCCATCCGCCGCTCGCTCACCGTCCACGGTCTGCGGCTGGTCGGCGGCGAGCTCGTGCCGCGCCGCGACGAGGGGTTGGCGTTGGGCACCCGGATGCTGCTGCGCGGCGCCGTGGAACTCGCCGAGGCGTTCGGCCGGGTTCGTCCCGGCAACCGGAGCCCCGACTACCTCGGCCCGTACCTGATGGCGGCCGGCTGCAACGTCGGCATCACCGCCGAGCTGTACGAGGCGGCCGGCGGGTTCCCGCGCACCGCCATCGAGGACCTGCATGAGGACCGCGCGCTCGTGAACGCGGTGCGCCGCATCACCGACCGCTACGCCCGCCGGCGCGACGTGGTCGTGTACGGCTCGTCCCGCCGCGTCCGGGCCTGGGGCCTGAAGAACACCCTGCTCTGGTACAAGGATCATGCGTACCGGCCGGAGCTCGTCGACATCCGATGACGCTCCAGGACGCCCGGCGGTGGGAGGAGCGGGTGATGCGCGCCGCGCATCCGATCGCCTACCCGGCGCTCAACGCGATGCGCGCACCGGTTCGGCGGGTGCCGCGCCTCGGCGTGCTGGTGCGCGACGCCGCCCTGCTGCGCGCGACGCTCATGAACACCGCGTCGTTCAGCAAGACCGGGCCGGGTGCCCCGAGCGACCTGTGGACCCCGGTGCTCGGCCCGGCCGTGCTGCTCAACATGGAGGGCGCACAGCACCTCGCCCTGCGCCGCAAGCTCGGCCCGCTGTTCGCGCCGTCGTACGTCGAGCCGCTGGTCGCGAGCACGCTGCCCGCGGCGCAGCTCACG
>DATMVL010000013.1:0-11184 GCA_035563175.1 Rhodoglobus sp.
TCCTTGAAGCGACCCGGGATCGGGTTCCAGCGCGCGTGGATGGAGCCGAGCACGGCGTAGCAGTCGCGCACCGAGTTCACCAGCACGCGGATGCCGACCAGGTCGTAGATCTCGTCGAACTCCCGGCCCCGCACGATCATCTTCTGGTAGATCGAGTAGTACTGCTTCGGCCGGCCGGCGACCGAGCCCTTGATGCGCGCCGCCTTGAGGTCGTCGGTGACGGCGTCGATCACCTCCTGCACGAACTGCTCGCGCTGCGGGGTCCGCTTGCCGACGAGGTTCTCGATCTCGACGTACAGCTTCGGGTGCAGCACCGCGAACGAGAGGTCCTCGAGCTCGTTCTTGATCGCCTGGATGCCGAGCCGGTGCGCGAGCGGCGCGTAGATCTCGAGGGTCTCCGTCGCCTTGCGGGTGGCCGATGCCTCCGGCACGAAGCCCCAGGTGCGCGCGTTGTGCAGGCGGTCGGCGAGCTTGATGACGAGCACGCGGATGTCCTTGGACATCGCGACGACCATCTTGCGCACCGTCTCGGCCTGGGCGGAGTCGCCGTACTTGAGCTTGTCGAGCTTCGTGACGCCGTCGACGAGCATCGCGATCTCGTCGCCGAAGTCGGCCCGCAGGAGGTCGAGCGTGTAGTCGGTGTCCTCCACCGTGTCGTGCAGGAGCGCTGCGGCGAGGGTCTTCGAGCCGATGCCGAGGTCGGCGAGGATCTGCGCGACCGCGACCGGATGCGTGATGTACGGCTCGCCGCTCTTGCGGAACTGCCCGCGGTGCGCGCGCTCCGCGGCCGCGTACGCACGCTCGATGATCGCGATGTCGGCCTTCGGGTGGTGCGTGCGGACCGTACGGATGAGCTGGTCGACCGCGCCGGAGGGCTGGGCCCGCGAGAACAGCCGCGGCAGCAGGGCGCGCAGCGAGGCGGTGTTCTGCGTCGTCGTCTCGGTCATCGCACCGCCTCCGGGTCGATTCTAGGCCGCGTGTCGGATGCCCCCGGCCGCGTTCGCCGAGGGCGTCGCGGTCAGCCGGTCGGTGCGGAGGGGCCCTCGGAGACGACCTCGCCCGGCCAGGCGAGCATCCCGCCGGCGACGTTCGCGGCGTCGTAGCCCTCGCGGTTGAGGAACGCGGTCACGCGGGCGCTGCGGGCGCCGCTGTGGCAGACGATGAGCAGCTCCTCGTCGTGCGGCAGCTCGCCGAGGCGCTCCTGCAGCTCGGACATCGGCAGCAGCACCGCCTCGGGCGCGTGCACCGCATCCCATTCGTCGCGCTCGCGCACGTCGATGAGCTTCGCGCCCGCGCGCACCCGGGCCAGCGCCTCGTCGGGGCCGAGCTCGGGCAGGTCGGTCACGCCTGCACCGCCTCGCGGCTCGCCGCGCGGTTGGCCAGGATGCGCTGGGTGCGCTGCCTGATGCCCTGCTCGCCCTCGCGCAGGTGCGCGTAGATCGGCGCCGCGATGAAGATCGTCGAGTACGTGGCGACGATGATGCCGACGAACAGGGCGAGCGCGATGTCGCGCAGCGTGCCGGCGCCGAGCAGCCAGGCACCCACGAAGAGGATCGCCGCGACCGGCAGCGCCGCGATCACACCGGTGTTGATGGAGCGCACCAGCGTCTGGTTCGCGCCGAGGTTCACCGATTCGGCGAAGGTCCTGGTGGTGCTCTCGGCATCCTCCGCGGTGTTCTCGCGCACCTTGTCGAAGACGACGACCGAGTCGTAGAGCGAGTAGCCGAGGATCGTCAGGAAGCCGATGACGGCCGCCGGCGTGATCTCGAACCCGAAGACGCCGTACACGCCGACCGTGATGACCATGACGTGCAGCAGCGACAGGTTCGCCGCGAGGGCCATCTTCCAGGTGCGGAAGTAGATCCACATGAAGACCGCCGCGAGCACGATGAAGATCACCAGCGCCCGGATGGCCGCGAAGCTGATGTCCTGGCCCCAGGTGGGGCCGATGAAGGATGCGGTCACATCGCCCACCGGCACGTCGTAGGCCTCGGCGAGGGCGTTGCGCACCTCGGTGGACTCCTCCGCGCCGAGCTGCTCGGTCTGCACGCGGACCGAGCGGTTGGCCGCGTCGCCGACGAGGGTGACGCGCGGGCTGGCGTCCGCGACGATGCCCTCGACGGTGTCCGTCGCCACCTGCTGGTCGGGCTCGCCCTGCACGCCCGCGACCTGGAACTCCGATCCGCCGCGGAACTCGATGCCGAACACGAATCCGCCCCGCAGCACCGGCACGAGCACCGAGATCGCCAGCAGCACGGCCGCGATGACGTACCAGACGCGCCGCCGCCCGACGAAGTCGAACGAACGCGCTCCGGTGTAGAGGTCGTTGCCGAACTGCACGAGGCTGGCCATCAGTCGTCCTTCCCGTCGGCGCGACTGCCGGCGGAGACCGCGGCCCTGCGCTCGGCGATGGTCTGGCGGCGCGCCGCCTCACGGCTCGCGCCCTCGCGGCGCTCCGCCACGGACGGGCGGAACTGGGCGCGGCCCCGGTACACGGCGCCGAGCGCCTTCGGGTCGAGTCCGCTGAGCGGATGCCCGCTCGAGAAGAACCTCGTCTGCGCGAGCAGCTGCAGCATCGGGTGGGTGAAGAGCACCACCACGATCACGTCGATCACGACGGTGACGCCGAGCGTGAGCGCGAAGCCGCGCACGTTGCCGACCGCGAGGATGAACAGCACGATCGCCGAGATGAGGTTGATGGACTTCGCGGCGAGCACCGTGCGGAGCGCGCGCTTCCAGCCCGCCTCGACCGCACCCTCGAGGGAGCGCCCGTCGCGCAGCTCGTCGCGGACGCGTTCGAAGTACACGATGAACGAGTCGGCCGTCAGACCGATCGCGACGATGAGGCCGGCGACGCCGGCGAGCGAGAGGCGGTAGCCCTGCCGCCACGACATGATGCCGATCACCAGGTAGGTCAGTACGGCGGCGACCACCAGCGAGGCGATCGTCACGCTCGCGAGCGCCCGGTACTGGAACAGCGAGTAGCCGATGACGAGGATGAGTCCGATGAGACCGGCGACCAGGCCGCTGACGAGCTGCGTAGAACCGAGGGTGGCCGAGATCGCCTCCTGGCTCAGCACCTCGAAGCTGATCGGCAGCGCGCCGAACTTCAGCTGGTCGGCGAGCGTCTTGGCGGTCTGCTCGGTGAACTGACCGGAGATCTGCGGCCGGCCGTCGGTGATGATGGCGTTCGTGGTCGGCGCGGTGATGATGCGGCCGTCGAGCACGACCGCGAAGCGGTTGCGCGGATCGGTCTGCGGGAAGCCGAACAGCCGCTCGGTGACGGCGGCGAACTGCTCGGTGCCCTGGCCGTCGAAGACGATGTTGACGCCCCACTGGCCGGTGCTGGCGCCCTGGCTGTTGAGCACCAGTCCGCTGGTCGCGTCGGAGATCGTCTCGCCGGCGACCTCCACCGGGCCGAGCACGTACTTGTAGGCGTTGTCGGAGTCGCAGGTGATCAGCGGCTGGTCCGCCGGCGCGAGGTTCGCCTCGACCTCGTCGATCGACGCGCAGTCGAAGTCCTGGTATTGCTGGAACAGCGCGGGGCTCACCCAGGCCGGGTCGCTGGCGTCCGTCGGGCTCGCGGTCGGCTCGGTGGAGAGCGATTCCTCCGGCGCCGGCGTCTCGCTCTCGGCGGGCGCGTCGGTCGCACCCGGCGTCGGGGTGCTCGTGCTGTCTCCCGTGCCGTCGTCAACGGCGCTGGTCGCCGCGACGTCGGTGTAGATGACGGGCCGGAATTCGAGCTTCGCCGACGCCTGGATCCGCTGCAGCGTCGCCTCGTCGGGCTCGCCCGGGATGGCGACGACCACGTTGCGGTCGCCCTGCGTGGTGACCTCCGCCTCGGAGACGCCGGCGGCGTCGACACGCTCGCGGATGATTGAGACGGCTTGGTTCAGCTGGTCCTGCGAGACCGTCTGGTCGTCGCCGAGCTGAGCGCCGAGGATGATCTGGGTGCCGCCCTGCAGGTCGAGCGCCAGCTTCGGCTCCCACGACGCGCCGTCGAAGGCGACGCCGATGCCGAGCACACCCGCGAGCACCGCGGTGATGGCGCCGAGCCAGGCGAGCGAACGGGCGGCACGCCTGGCGGGCGTGCTCCTGACCGGGCGACCCGGAGCGGTTCTGGCCACTGCGAGGGACTCGACTTTCTCTGGACGCGCCGCCGGAGCGGGCGTGGACGTGCACCGGTCCGAGCGGACCGGTGCATCAGCGTACCCGCTACTCGGCGGTGGGCTGCTCGCCTGCGGGCTTGCGCGTGGTGCGGCGCGCCGGCTTCGTCGGCTCCTCGTCGGCGCGCTCGCCGAACTCGGGCTCGGCGAGGGTGCTGTCGACCTGCGCGGCGGCCGCGGCCTCGCGCTCGGCCTGCTCGCGCTCGGCGATGGCCATGGCCTCCTCGACCGAGCGCGGCTCGCCCTCGGCGATCTCGTCGACGACCTTGGCGAGGGTCTGGCGGTGCACCGTGATCACGGTGCCGGGAGCGATCTCGAGCTGAGCCTCGTTGCTCACCTCGTCGACGGACTGCAGGGTGCCGAAGAGGCCGAAGTTCGTCATCACCCGGGCTCCGGGGACCATCTTCGTCTGCAGCTCCTCCATCTGCGCGCGGCGCTTCCGGGAGTTGCGGAACATGAAGAAGATCAGGACGGCGAGGATGACGAGCATCCCGATCGTCAACGGATCGAGGACCATGGGGGAACCTTCCGGAGTCGGAGAAAGGCGTCAGTCTACGGACGTCGCCTGGGATGCCGCTGGAGCATCCCCGCAATCATAGGTCATCGTCGAACAGGCCCGGCTGGCCCGGCGGGAGGCCGAGATGGCGCCAGGCGGCGCGGGTCGCGACCCGTCCGCGGGGAGTGCGCGTGAGCAGCCCCTCGCGCACCAGGAAGGGCTCGACGACCGACTCGATGGTCTCCGCCTCCTCCCCCACCGACACCGCGAGGGTGCCGAGGCCGACGGGGCCGCCGTCGAAGCGGGTGAGGATGATCTGCAGCACCGCGCGGTCCAGGCGGTCGAGGCCCAGCGCATCCACGTCGTACAGCTCCAGGGCGGCGTGCACCGCCTCGACGCCGCCGACACCGCGCACGAGGGCGTAGTCGCGCACGCGGCGCAGCAGCCGGTTGGCGATGCGCGGGGTGCCCCGGCTGCGGCCGGCGATCTCGGCGAGGGCGTCCCGGTCGATGTCGAGCTCGAGCATGCGGGCGGCGCGGTCGAGCACCTGCTGCAGCTCGCCGCGCTCGTAGAACTCCAGGTGCGCGGTGAAGCCGAACCGGTCGCGCAGCGGATTCGGCAGCAGCCCGGCGCGGGTGGTCGCGCCGACCAGCGTGAACGGCGCGAGGTCGAGCGGGATGCTCGTCGCGCCGGCCCCCTTGCCGACCATGATGTCGATGCGGAAGTCCTCCATCGCGAGGTAGAGCATCTCCTCGGCGGAGCGCGCCATCCGGTGGATCTCGTCGATGAAGAGGATCTCGCCGGGCACCAGGCTGGAGAGCACCGCGGCGAGGTCGCCGGCGTGCTGGATCGCCGGGCCGCTCGACATGCGCAGCGGCCGCCCGCTCTCCGCGGCGACGATCATCGCGAGCGTCGTCTTGCCGAGCCCCGGAGGGCCGGCGAGCAGGATGTGGTCGGGCGTGCGGTTCTGCATGGCGGCGGCGTCGAGCAGCAGCTGCAGCTGCCCGCGCACCTTCTGCTGGCCGACGAACTCCGCCAGCGACTTCGGCCGCAGCGCGCCCTCGAAGGCGAGTTCGGCCTCCGACTCCGCCGTGGGCTGCACGAGCGCGTCGCTCATGCCCCGACCGCCTGCTGAGGGCCGAGCTCGGCGAGGGCCAGCCGCAGCAGCGCCGGCACCGCGAGCTCGGCATCCCCCGCGGTCGCGAGCGCCTGCTCGACCGCCTGGGCGGCGACCTTCTCGGGCCAGCCGAGACCGACCAGCGCGATGGCGACGTCGTCGCGGACGGTGACCGGCGCGGCGACCGGCGTCGGCGCGGATGCCGGCACGGCCAGCTTGCCGGCCAGCGACACGACGATGAGCTTCGCGGTCTTCGGGCCGATGCCGGACACCCGCCGGAACGCGGCGTCGTCCTCCTCCGCGACCGCGACCGCGATCTGCGACGGCGTCATGGCCGCGAGCACGCCCATCGCGCTCTTCGGACCGACGCCCGTGACGCCGCGCAGCAGGTCGAAGACGACGAGCTCCTCGGCGTCCGCGAAGCCGAACAGCGACAGGTCGTCCTCGCGCACCACGAGGGCGGTGCGCAGCATCGCCTCGGTGCCGACACCCAGCGCGAGCGCCTGCTGCGGGGTGACCTGCACGGCCATCCCGACCCCGTTCACCTCGATCACGGCGGTGGCGCCCTGCACCGTGAGCACGGTGCCGCGCACCGAGGCGATCACGACCGGGCCCCGTTCGAAGTCATGTTCGAATCCTAGGCGCGGGCGGCGCGTTCGGCGTCGCGCCACGCCCGCTGGGCCGGGGTCAGCGTGGTGACCGCGGCCGTCGTCGACACGCCCCGCCACGCGTGGCAGATGGCGAGCGCCAACGCGTCGGCGGCATCCGCGGGCTTGGGCACCGCATCCAGCCCCAGCACCTTCGCGACCATGGTGCCGACCTGCCGCTTGTCGGCGGAGCCGTAGCCGGTGATCGCGGCCTTCACCTCGCTCGGGGTGTGCAGCCCGACGGCCAGACCGCGCGCCGCAGCGACCTGCAGCGCGACCCCGCTGGCCTGGGCGGTGCCCATCACCGTGCGCAGGTTGTGCTGGGCGAACACCCGCTCGAGCGCGACCGCGGCGGGTGCGAACTCGTCGATCGCGGCGGCGATCCCCTCGGAGACCGCGAGCAGCCGCCGTTCGAGCGCCAGGTCGGGCGGCGTGCGGATCACCGTGACGTGCACGAGCACGGCGCGCCGGTCGGCGCCGACGTCGACGATCCCCACTCCGCAGCGGGTGAGGCCGGGATCGATGCCCAGCACCCGCGTCGTCATGGGCCTAGTCTTCGTCGAGTTCGGCCTGCACCTCGGGCGACACGTCGAGGTTGACGTAGATGTTCTGCACGTCGTCCGAGTCCTCGAGGGCATCGATCAGCCGGTACACCTTGCGGGCGGTCTCGGCGTCGACCTCGATGCTGAGGTTCGGCACGAACTCCGCCTCGGCCGAGTCGTAGTCGATGCCGGCCTCCTGCAGCGCTGTCCGCGCATCCACCAGCTGCGACGGGTCGGTGATGACCTCGAAGCCGCCGCCGGCGTCCTTGACCTCCTCGGCGCCGGCGTCGAGCACGGCCAGCAGGATGTCGTCCTCCGAGACCTCGTCGGTCTTGGTGATCGAGATGACGCCCTTGCGAGCGAAGTTGTAGGCGACGCTGCCGGGGTCGGCCATGGTGCCGCCGTTGCGGGTCATGGCGGTGCGCACCTCGGCCGCCGCGCGGTTGCGGTTGTCGGTGAGGCACTCGATGAGCAGGGCGACGCCGTTGGGGCCGTAGCCCTCGTACATGATCGTCTGGTAGTCGACCGACTCGCCGGAGATGCCGGCGCCGCGCTTGATGGCGCGATCGATGTTGTCGTTGGGCACCGACGTCTTCTTGGCCTTCTGCACGGCGTCGTACAGGGTCGGGTTGCCGCCGAGGTCGGCGCCGCCGATCTTGGCGGCGACCTCGATGTTCTTGATGAGCTTGGCGAACGACTTGGCACGGCGCGAATCGATGATCGCCTTCTTGTGCTTGGTCGTCGCCCACTTGGAGTGGCCGGACATGCGATCGATTCTACGGGCGCAGGCGTACGCCCGAGGCTCGCAGCTCGAGCGAGGCCAGTTCGCGCACGACGGCCTCGTCGCCGCGCCGCCACGCGCCGAGGGCGTCGGGGCTGATCGCGGTGACCTCCGGCAGCCGCTGCGTCGCCAGCGCGCGCAGGGCGAGCAGGTCGAGCCCGGCGGTCGTGGTGACCGCCTGCTTGGCGCGGCCGGCGCGGCGGACGAAGCGGATCCTGGGCACGAGCCAGAGCACCAGGATCATGAGGATGGGCAGGGCCGGCAGCGCGATGCCGAGCCCGGTGGCCAGCTGCAGCACCGCATCCTGCTGGTCCCGCCCGGCGGTCTCGAGCGCCTCGCCCGCGGCGCTCGCCCCGTCGAAGGGCGCCCGGATGCCGCCGCCGATGAGCGGGACGTCGCCGAGGGTCTGCCCGACGTCCTCCATGGTCTGCCGGAAGCCCGCGCCGGCCTCCTCCATCTGCCGCCCGAAGCCGGCGAGCTGCTCGATCAGCTGGAACACGAACACGCCGAGCCACACCCAGAGGGCGATCGCGCCGAGTGCGAGCAGGTCGCCGACGACCTGGCGGGTGCGGCGGCCGGGATAGTCCGAGTACAGCTGCATGGGGCCAGCGTACGGGCGGCTCAGGCGGCGGCGCGGACCTTGGCGAGGAAGTACTCGTGGAACCGCGTCTCGCCGGTCAGCTCGGGGTGGAACGAGGTGCCGAGCAGGTTCTCCTGCTCCACCGCGACGACGCGGCCGTCGGCGACGGTGGCGAGCGCCCGGGCGTCGGGGCCGACCTCCTCGACGATCGGCGCCCGGATGAACACGGCGTGCACCGGCGGCTCCCCGAGCTCCGGGATCGACAGGTCGGTCTCGAACGAGTCGCGCTGCGTGCCGAAGGCGTTCCGCCGCACCGCGACGTCGAGCCCGCCGAACGAGCGCTGCCCGTCGGCGGCGTCGAGCACCCGGTCGGCGAGCATGATGAGTCCCGCGCAGGTGCCGTAGACGGGCATCCCGGATGCGATGCGCGCCTTCACCGGATCGGCGAGGCCGAACGACCGGCTGAGCTTGTCCATCACGGTGGACTCGCCGCCCGGGATGACCAGCCCGGCCACGTCGTCGAGCTCGCGTTCCCGCTTCACCGGCACGGCATCCGCGCCCAGCCCGCGCAGCACAGCCAGGTGCTCGCGCACGTCGCCCTGCAGGGCGAGCACGCCGACCCGGACGAGGCTGCTACCAGCCACGGTGGGCGAGCCGATGCGGCGCCGGCACGTCGGCGACGTTGATGCCGACCATCGCCTCGCCGAGCCCGCGGGACGCCTCGGCGATGACCTCGGGGTCCTCCCAGAACGTCGTCGCCTTGACGATGGCGGCGGCACGACGAGCCGGGTCGCCGGACTTGAAGATGCCGGAGCCGACGAACACGCCGTCGGCGCCCAGGTGCATCATCAGCGCCGCGTCGGCCGGGGTCGCGACCCCGCCGGCGGTGAACAGCACCACCGGCAGGGTGCCGGTCTCGGCGACCTCGCGCACCAGGTCGTAGGGCGCCTGCAGTTCCTTCGCCGCGACGTACAGCTCGTCCCGGCTCTTGCCGCGCAGCGCGTTGATCTCGCCGGTGATGGTGCGGATGTGCTTCGTCGCCTCGGACACGTCGCCGGTGCCGGCCTCGCCCTTCGAGCGGATCATCGCGGCACCCTCGGTGATGCGCCGCAGCGCCTCGCCCAGGTTCGTGGCGCCGCAGACGAACGGCACGTCGAAGGCCCACTTGTCGATGTGGTTGACGTAGTCGGCGGGCGACAGCACCTCGGACTCGTCGATGTAGTCGACCTTGAGCGCCTGCAGCACCTGCGCCTCGACGAAGTGGCCGATGCGGGCCTTCGCCATGACCGGGATCGAGACCGCCTCGACGATGCCGTCGATGAGATCCGGGTCGCTCATGCGCGCGACGCCGCTCTGCGCGCGGATGTCGGCGGGCACCCGCTCTAGCGCCATCACGGCGACGGCGCCGGCATCCTCGGCGATCCTCGCCTGATCGGCGGTGACGACGTCCATGATGACGCCGCCCTTGAGCATCTCGGCCAGCCCTCGCTTGACGCGGCTGGTGCCGATCTCTTCGGTGGTCATGGGTCACGATCGTACGCCGCCGGGCACCGGTGAAGTCGCCGTGTGACCAGGCCGAACGCGGCCCGGTGGCATCATGGATGGGTGAAGGTGCTCTCCATCCAGTCGGCCGTCGCCTACGGCCACGTCGGCAACTCGGCCGCGGTCTTCCCGCTGCAGCGCATCGGCGTCGAGGTGCTGCCGGTGTACACGGTCAACTTCTCCAACCACACCGGATACGGCGCCTGGCGTGGCCCGCTGATCGCCCCCGACGACGTGCGCGAGGTCATCCAGGGCGTCGAGGATCGCGGGGTCTTCCCGCAGATCGACGTCGTGCTCTCCGGCTACCAGGGCAGCCCCGGCATCGGCGACGTGATCATCGACGCCGTCGCGCGGGTGAAGGCGGCGAACCCGGATGCGATCTACTCCTGCGACCCGGTGATGGGCAACGCCAAGTCGGGCTGCTTCGTGGCGCCCGAGATCCCGGTGCTGCTGCGCGAGCGCGTCGTGCCGATGGCCGACATCATCACGCCGAACCAGTTCGAGCTGGGCTTCCTCACCGAGACCTCGCCCGACACGATCGAGTCGACCCTCGCATCCGTCGAGGCCGCCCGGGCGATGGGGCCGCGCACCGTGCTGGTCACGAGCGTCGAGCGTCCCGACCGCGAACCCGACACGATCGAGATGATGGTCGTCGACGACGCCGGCGCGTGGATCGTGCAGACCCCCCTGCTGCCGATGAAGGCCAACGGCTCGGGCGACGTGACGGCAGCGCTGTTCACCGCGCACTACCGGTCGACCGGGGATGCGGGCGTCGCCCTGGCCCGCACCGCATCCAGCGTCTTCGACCTGCTGCAGCGCACCCTCGACTCCGGCGAGCGGGAGCTGCAGCTCATCGAGTCGCAGGAGGCTTACGCCGACCCGCGGATGCAGTTCGAGGTGCGGCAGCTCCGGTAGCTCGCGCCGACACCGTTTGGTGCCGAACGGCGCTGCGCGGGCCGCGCGGGCGCCGAATCGCACGAACCGGCGCGCCCTGGGCGTACTGCGCCCGCCGCGAGTGGTGCAGATGTGCTCTGCCGAGGATTCGACATGCGCGATATCGCGCATGTCGGCGTGCGCGCGAACGCCTGCGGGCTCGACTCGTGCGGAACGGCGCTCGGGCGATGCGGGCAGCGCCGTTCGGCACGACCCGCGCGGATCAGCCCGCGGGCCAGCCCGCGGCGACCTCGGCCCGCACCTCGCCGAGCAGCCGCGGCACCGCCTTGGTGCCCGCGACGATCGGGAAGAAGTTCGAGTCCAGCGCCCACCGCGGCACGATGTGCTGGTGCAGGTGCTCGGCGACGCCCGCGCCGGCG
>DATMVL010000014.1:0-4891 GCA_035563175.1 Rhodoglobus sp.
CCGGCGGCGGCGACCCGGTGCTCGCCGCGCAGGGGCTCGCCGGCGATCCGGAGCGCAGCGACAGCGCCCTGCCCTCGGGGTGGAGCGCCCTCGCCGCCGCGAGCCTCCGCCTGTTCGAGCTCACCGGGGAGCGGCGGTACCACGACGCCGCCTCCGAGGCGATGTCCGCGGTCGCCGCGGACGCCGCCGCCACCCCGATCGCGTTCGGCGCGGCACTGGGCGTGATGCGCGGGCTGGACGGCACGTCGCGGGAGCTCGTGGTGGTGGATGCCGACGAGGGCCTCGCGACGGTGGCGCGTCGGGCCGGCGGCATCCTGGTTACCGCATCGCAGGCCCGCGCGCTGGCGGATGCCGGCTTCGCGCTGTTCGCCGACCGCACCGGACCCGCCGCCTATCTCTGCGAGGGGCTGGTGTGCCGGCTGCCGGTGCGGACCGCCGCAGAGCTTCAGGAGCTGCTGGCTACAGCGTGACCGTCACGCCGCGAGGCGTCTCGACGAGCAGCCCGGTGCCCTGGAAGGCGGATTCGAGCTCCGCACGGCTCTCGCTGAAGTGCTCCCAGTCCTCGATGTGCAGCCCGACCACCGCGCGCGCACCCAGCGTGCGGGCGGCGACCACGGCATCCGCGGAGGTCAGCGTCAGCGCGCCGGGGACCAGCGGCGTCCGCGCGGCCCCGGCGAACAGCAGCGCGATGGTGATGTCGGGGAAGCGGTCGGCGATCTGCTCGACCAGCGGCAGCGAGGCGTTGTCGCCGCTGACGTAGACGGTCGGCTGCCCGTCGCACTCGAGCACGAAACCGGTCACCACGCCGACGAAGCGCTCGGAGCCGGGCGGGCCGTGCAGGGCCGGCACGGCCGTGACGGTCACCGGGCCGAGGGTCTCGCTCTCCCAGGAGTCCAGGCCGACGAGCCCGCCGCCGAAGAGCTCGGTCGCGGCGTCGCGGGTGCTGAACGTCGGCACGCCGGTGGCGAGCAGCTCGAGGCCCTCGTAGTCGAGGTTGTCCTTGTGCCCGTGGTGGCTGAGCAGCACCGCATCGATGCGGCCGAGGTCGGCACGGGGGATGCCCGGAGCCGCGGTCTTGACGAGCGTCGTGCTGCCCGGCTCCGCGTAGGAGCGCGGCGGGTCGAACGTCGGGTCGGTGACGATCCGCATCCCGGCGTACTCGAGGACGGCGGTGGGTCCGCCCACGTACGTGAGGGTCGTCGACGACATGATTCGAGCCTACGCCGCCGTCGCTAGGCTGACCGCATGCGCCGCCTCGTGATCGTGCTCGGAATCGCCGTGCTGTCGCTGAGCGGCTGCGCGCCGGTGCCGACGCCGTGGCTGCCGGGCGGCGCGAGCACGCCCGAGCCGTCCCGCACGACCGCACCGATGCCGACCGTCTCGGCGACCCCGACGGCGACGACGAGTCCGACGGCGCCCTGCGCAGACCGCGTGACCGTCTCGACCTCTATCGTGCTCTCGGGCGAGTGCGGCACCGTCGTCGTGGAGGGCGCCGGCATCGTGGTGGAGGCCGATACGATCCGGGAGCTCATCGTGCGCGGTGACCGCAACACGGTCGACGCCGATGACGTCGCCGCGGTCACCCTCAGCGGGCAGGACAACCGGCTCGACCTCGACGCCGCCGGCGTGCTCGACATCGGCGGCGACCGCAACACCGCCGACGTCGACGACGGCATCGGCACGCTCTCCATCGCCGGCAACGACAACCGGGTCGAGGCCGACTCGGTCGGTCAGGTCGCCGAGGCGGGCCAGCGCAACACCGTGATCAGCCGCGTCGCGGGCTGACGGTCACTGCGCGTCCGACTCGACGACCTCCTCGATCTCCTCCTGGGTGAGCGGCGCCCACGGCGAGCTGTCGGGATCGGCACCGTACGCCTCCGGGCTGTCGCCCTGCGTCCACCACTTCGCCTCGTAGGGCATGCCCTCGAACAGGATGCGGCTGCCCTTGTCGTAGACGGTGAACCCGTCCCAGTCCGCGTACAGCCCGTAGGGGAGCGTGGTGAGCTGCTGCGGCTTCTCGCCGGCGAGCACCGGACCGATCAGCGTCCACGGGGTCTCCCACGAGTTGAGCACGGGATTGTCGGGCAGGTCGCCGCGCGTCCACCACTTCGCCTCGTACACGTTGCGATGCCAGACCACCTTGGTGCCCGCCAGGTAGGCCGACTCCTCGGCCCATACCGGGTACGGGCTGGTGGCCGGGTCGTCGGTGATGTCGTCCGGGTCGACGGGTTCGGAGGTCGTGGTGCGCCCCGACGACTGGATGGCGTCGCCGTCGAAGCCGACGGCGAGCAGATCCGCGAAGCGCAGGTCGCCCTGATCGACGCCGCTGCAGGCGTCGGAGACGCGGGTGACGTCGGCGTAGTTCGGCCCGCAGGTGACGTCGCGGTTCAACGACCACATCGACATCCGGCCGATGCCCTGCTCGACGGCGAACGCGTTGAACGCGGTGGCGTCGTCGAGCGTGAACACCTCGCCCTTCAGATCGTTCTGCCCGATCATGGGCGTCGCGCCGAGCTTCGCCCAGACCGTGGCGGCCGACAGCGGGATGTCCGCGAGCTCGTACATCGCATCGAGCTGCCGGTGCGTCTCCCGCATCGCGCGGATGGACGCCTCGGCCATGGTCTCGCCCTCGTCGCGGCTCTGACCGTAGTTCATGGTCATCGCGTTGACACCGGCGATGTCGACGCCCGCATCCAGCATCTGCTGCACGGCGGTCGTGCCGTCCTCGGTGAGGCCGGCGGTGCTCACGGGCAGCGTGAGCCAGACCGCGAGCGGAGCATCGGCCTCGAGCTGCCGCTGCTGCAGCCGTGCTATCGCCTCGGCCCGCCGCTGACCGGCAGCGCGGTCGGCGAGGTCGTCACCCTCGATGTCGAGGTCGATCGTGGTGGCCTCGTAGCGGTCGACCACCGCGGCGTAGGCGGAGACCAGCCGGGCGGTGTCGGTGCAGACCGAGGCGAGTTCGTCGTTGATGAGCCCGCCGAACGAGACCCCGATGCCGCCGCCCTGCTGCTCGAGCCGCGCCAGCCGGCGGTCGAGGTCGAGCTCCTCCGACGCCTCGTCGAGGCTGTAGTAGCCGCCCCAGGTGGGGGTGCACGGGGTCTCGGGGTCGGCGACGATGAACGACAGCATCACGTCCTTGCCGGCGTCGCCCACCGGCGACTCGAACTCGAACGACGGCGTGGCGGTCACGTCGACGTACCCGGCGAACCAGGGCTTGCCGGAGCTGGTGTCCTGTGCGGCGGCCCAGGTCTGGAATCCGAGGAAGCCGGCGGCGGCGAGGGCGGCGACGAGCACGATCGCGATCACCACGCGCAGCGGTGAGAGGCGGCGGTCGCCGTAGACGGAATCGCTCATCGCGCGATCTTCTCCTTCGAATCTGCCGCGAGCACGCTGCGGCGGTGGTGGGCGACGTGCTCGTCGGCTTCGCCGTGGTAGAGCACCGACCGCCAATCGAGGGCGACCTGCTGGGTCTGCGGCGCGCGCGCGGTGCGCGTGCGCTCGCGCGGCACATAAAGCCACTTGGTGAGGCCGATCCACAGGTCGACCACCGAGCTCCACAGCCCGACGTAGGCGAGGATCGCGGCCGCGGCCAGCAGGGCGTTGAAGGCGGCGAACGTCGCGTTGCCCCAGTTCTGCGCCTGGAAGTCGCGCCAGAACGTCACGGCCGAGAAAGCCACGATGAGGTAGGGCGCGACCACGTACAGCAGCGGCGCCGCCGTGCGGTTGCGCACCTTCGGCGTGCGGGCGAAGGGGATCTTCTTGCTGGTGACCGCCTGTTGGATGGACTTGAAGACCCCCGCGAGGTTGACCGGCAGCAGGATCAGGTTGAAGCCGTAGATCCAGAGCAGGTCGCGGAACCGGTAGCCGCACGCGCGCAGATCGCTGCCCATCGCCAGGAAGTACGGCAACGCGGCCAGCAGCACCACCGGGCTGAGGAGGCGGCTGTCGTACGGGTAGGCCAGCAGGAAGAGCAGCCCGAAGCTCGCCCACGTGATCGACGCCATGTAGTTGACGCGCAGCAGGATCTCGGTCAGCGCGACCTGCTCACCCCTCCGGCGCCGTTCGCGCAGCTGCTGCCAGAACTTGGGCAGGATCAGCAGCCCGCCGTTGGCCCAGCGGCGGCGCTGCACGATCAGCGAGCCGAAATCGGGCGGGGTGGCGCTGTAGCTGAGCCGCTCCGGATAGTTCACGAGGGTCCACCCGTGGGTGCCGAGGTCGATGCTCGACTCGGTGTCCTCGATGACCGTGCGATCCTGCACGTAGCGTCGCACCGGGAACCCGCCGACCATCTCGATCTCGACGATGTCGTCGAGCGCGCGCTTGCGGATGACGGCGTTGGCGCCGACCCAGAAGGCGGCGTTGTAGTACGACTTGCCCTGATGCAGGATGTGCTGCAGATCGGTGGTGGCACCGGCGAGGCGCTCGATGCGGGTGGCCGCGCCGCGGAACGACGAGTACGGCGTCTGGGTGACGGCGACCCGCTCGTTGCCGGGCTGCTCGAGGAAGTAGACCAGCCGCAGGCAGTACTCCCGCAGCAGCAGGGAGTCGGCATCCAGGGTCAGCACGTACTCGGTGTCGGGGACGACCAGGTCGGCGTGCTCGCCGTCGGCGACCGGGCGCAGCACGGGCCCCTCGGGCGAGGGCTCGCTGCGGTAGGAGCCCCCCATGAGCCCGAGGTACGCGTTGAGGTTCATCGCCTTGTTGGCCTCGTGCGACAGCGAGGCGTAGGCCTTGCGCTCGAAGCGGCGCAGCTCGGCCGAGAACGTCCAGGCGAGCCGGCGGTAGAGCCCGAGCACGCGGTCCTCGTCCGGCAGGGCGCCCTCCATGAGCGCGGCTCCGAGGGCGTCCGCCGTCACCTCCAGATCAGCCGCGAGCGCCAGCATGACCTCGT
>DATMVL010000015.1:0-4654 GCA_035563175.1 Rhodoglobus sp.
CGACCGCACCGAGCGCCCCCGCTACGAGCGCAGCGACCGTCCGGCTCGCGACGACCGCCCGCGCTACCAGCGGGATGACCGTCCCGCCCGCGACGACCGGCCGCGCTACGACCGTGCCGAGCGCCCTTCCCGTGATGACCGGCCCGCCCGCGACGAGCGTCCGCGCTACCAGCGCGACGACCGTCCGGCCCGTGACGAGCGTCCGCGCTACGACCGTGCCGAGCGTCCGGCCCGTGACGACCGGCCGCGCTACGACCGCGACGCCCGCACTGAGCGCCCCCGCTACGACCGCGCCGACCGCCCGGCCCGGGATGACCGTCCGCGTTACGACCGTGCCGAGCGTCCCGCTCGTGACGACCGTCCCCGGTACGAGCGCACCGAGCGCCCGCGGTACGACCGCGCCGAGCGCCCGGAGCGCCCGCAGCGCGACTCCAGCTACTACCCGTCGAAGGACGCGAAGCCGTTCGAGCAGGGCGACGACGTCGTGCTCGAGAAGCTCGAGGCCGCGATGATCACCGCATCCGATGTCGAGGGCGTCACCTTCGGCGACCTCGGCTTCGGCCAGAACATCGTGCGCCAGCTGGCGAGCATGGGCGCGGAGCGTCCGTTCGCGATCCAGGCCGCGACGATCCCCGATGTGCTCGCGGGTCGCGACGTGCTCGGCCGTGGTCGCACCGGCTCCGGCAAGACGATCGCGTTCGGCGCTCCGCTGGTCGAGCGCCTCATGGAGAACGAGGGCGGCAAGAACCGCAAGATGGGTCGCAAGCCGCGCGCGATCATCCTGGCCCCGACCCGTGAGCTCGCCCAGCAGATCGACCGCACCGTGCAGCCCATCGCCCGCTCGGTCGGCCTGTTCACCGTCACCATCGTCGGCGGTGTGCCGCAGTACAAGCAGGTCGCCGGCCTCGACCGCGGTGTCGACATCGTCATCGGCACCCCGGGCCGCATCGAGGACCTCATCGAGCAGGGCCGCCTCGACCTCTCGCAGGTGAGCATCACGGTGCTCGACGAGGCCGACCACATGTGCGACCTGGGCTTCCTCGAGCCGGTGCAGCGCATCATCCGCCACACCAGCGCGGACAGCCAGAAGCTGCTGTTCTCGGCGACGCTCGACAAGGGCGTGGCCACGCTGGTCGAGGAGTTCCTGAACGACCCGGCCGTGCACGAGGTCGCCGGTGAGGACCAGGCGAGCTCGACCATCGAGCACCGGATGCTGCTGATCGACCACCGCGACAAGCGCGAGATCGTCGAGCAGCTCGTCTCCGGCGAGGGCCGCACGCTGGTGTTCACCCGCACGCGGGCGTTCGCGGAGGAGCTCACCGACCACCTCGAGGATCGCGGCATCGACGCGGTCAGCCTTCACGGCGACCTCAACCAGTCCCGCCGCACCCGCGCGCTCGAGAAGCTGACGTCCGGCCGGGTGAACGTGCTGGTGGCGACGGATGTCGCGGCTCGCGGCATCCACGTCGACGACATCTCGCTCGTGGTGCAGGCCGACGCCCCCGAGGAGTACAAGACGTACCTGCACCGGTCGGGCCGCACCGGCCGCGCCGGAAAGCAGGGCACCGTCGTCACCCTCGTCGGTCGCAACCGCCGCCGCAAGATGGACGAGCTGCTCGGCCGCGCCGAGATCGAGCCCATCGTGACCCCGGTCGCGCCCGGCGACGACCTGCTCGAGGAGCTCGCCGCCCGCTAGGCCTCGCGCAGCACGCTGTTCGCCCGAATCGCATGGGTTCCCTCCCCGGAACCCATGCGATTTCGGCAATCAAGCCCTGACGGGTCGCTCAGGCGAGCGCGAGCAGCGCCCCTCCGGCGACCGCGAGCCCGAGGCCGACGTACTGCAGCGGTGTGATGCGCTCGCGCAGCACGATGCGGGCGAGGATGATCGTGCCGGCCGGGTACAGCGCGGTGAGCACCGCGATCACCGACAGGTCGCCCAGCCGCACCCCGAGCAGCAGCCCCGCGTTCGCCATCGTGTCGAGCGTTCCGGCGGCCAGGGCCAGCGGCAGGCCCTGGCGCCATGGCACGCCCCCCGACGGCGCCCGCCGGCGGGCCAGCGCGATGAGCACCGTCGCGAGCAGCACCATCACCGCCGCGTTGGCCGCCCGGTTGAACAGCAGCGGCACCGCGCCGGAATCCTCCGGCGTGCTGTCGAGGATGACCAGGAACGTGCCGATCGCGGCGCCCGCGCCGATGCCGAGCAGGATGCCCCGCCCCGTCGGCCGCACCGCCTGCGGGTCGGGTGCGAAGCCGACCAGCACCACCGCCACGAGGCACAGCGGCAGCGCGACGAACCCCAGCGGGCCGGGCTGCTCGCCGGAGGCGAGCCCGACCACGACCGGCACGATCGCCGACACCACCGCCGTCAGTGGCGACAGGATGCTCATCGGCCCGATCGCGAGGCAGGCGTAGAGCATGCCGACCGCGGCCGCGGCGACCGCCCCGGAGAGCAACCCGAGCACCACGGCGTCGCGAGACCAGGTGCCGCCGATGAGGGCGAGCGCGAGCATCCCGATCACCACACCGGCGACCGCGCCGGCGGCTGTGGCGGGTATCGGCCTGATGCGCCTCGCCGCGAGCCCGCCGAAGAAGTCGGCGAAGCCGTAGACCAGCGCCGACGCGAGTCCAACGACGACGGTGAGCACCTCTCCACGCTAACCCTCCGCCGCCAGATGAACTTCCGGTGACCGCGCTCGACACATGTCGGCACCGCATGGCATGGTGAACTGTCTACCCCCGCAGGGGGGTAGACCCCACGTGCCGAATCCATCGCGAGGAGACCCCCCGGTCATGGCTCAACGCTCACTTCCCAGGTTCGCCGCCCCAGCCGCAGCCACCGTGCTCGCGCTGGGGCTCTCTGCGATCGGGGCCGCACCGGCGTCCGCCGCCGACGCGACCCACACGATCGCCCAGGTGCAGGGCACCGCCGATGCCACCCCGCTGAGCGGCGCGACCGTCACGGTGCAGGGTGTGATCACCGCCGATCACACCGCGCCCACCGGCAGCGGATACCGCGGCTTCTTCCTGCAGGATCCGAACGGCGGCACGGTCGCCGGCGCATCAGACGGCATCTTCGTCTACACCAACCAGGCCGACCCCGCCGCCGAGATCGGCGACCTGGTCAGCGTCACCGGCGTCGCCGGCGAGTACCAGGGCCAGACGCAGCTCACCGTCGCCGGCGCGGCCGCGGTCGAGGTGCTCGGCGCCGGCGCCGGCCTGCCCCTGTCCACCGTGCTGCCCGACAGCGTCGTCGGCGCGGCGCGGGAAGCATACGAGGGGATGCTCGTCACCCCCGAGTCGCTGATCCTCACCTCGAGCCACCAGCTGTACAACTTCGGCACCCTCTGGGGCAGCGTCGAGGGTGAGCTGGTGAAGTCGACCGAGACCACCGACGCCGGTGACGCCGCCAACGCGATCGCCGCCGAGAACGTCGCGCGTCGGCTGCTCGTCGACGACGGCTACAGCGTGCAGGTCGGCAACGCCGCGCACCCCGGTGACCAGCCCTACTTCGAGGCCGGCATGGTCGTGCGCAACGGCGACGGGATCGTGGTGCCCGACGCGGGCATGGTGCTCTCCTACGGCTTCAACGACTGGCGGCTGCAGCCGCAGCGGCCGCTGAGCTCGTCGTCGCCGGCGGAGTACGCCGGCTACGAGCCGACCTTCGAGACGCTGAACCCGCGCCCGGCCGCACCCGAGCCCGTCGGCGGCGACTTCTCCGTCGGCGCGTTCAACGTCTACAACTACTTCACGACGTTCGGCGGCGACGCCCGCGGCGCGGCCGACGAGGCCGAGTTCGCCGTGCAGCAGTCGAAGATCGTCTCGGCGATCAACGCGCTCGACGCCGACATCGTGGCGCTGCAGGAGATCGAGAACTCGGTCAAGCTCGGCGAGCCCAGGGACGAGGCGCTTGCGAACCTGGTGGCCGCGCTGAACGCCGCGGCCGGTTCCGAGGTGTGGGCGTACGTCCCGACCCCGGAGGCGCTCACCCGCGACATCACCGACTTCATCACCAACGCGATCATCTACCAGCCCGCCGCGGCGAGTCCGGTCGGCGCGAGCTTCACCGACATCGACGAGTCGGTCTGGGACATCGCGCGCGAGCCGCTGGCTCAGACCTTCGACGTGGACGGCAAGACGATCACCGTGGTCGCCAACCACCTCAAGTCGAAGTCGCCGCCCTCGGGCAACCCGGCCGAGCCGGCCGACGGGCAGGGGTTCTTCAACGCGGAGCGCGTCGAGCAGGCGCAGCGCCTTGCGGCCTTCACGCAGACCATCTCGGCCGATCCGACCAAGGGTGAGGACATCATCCTGCTCGGCGACTTCAACGCGTATCACGAGGAGGACCCGATCCAGGTGCTCACCGACGCCGAGTACGTCGACCTCGTGCCGGATCTGACGGAGGAGTACACCTACACCTTCAACGGTGAGCTGGGTTCGCTCGACCACGCCCTGGCCAGCCCGTCGCTCGCGGCGGACGTCACCGGCGTGGACGTGTGGACGATCAACGCGCCCGAGTGGACGGAGCGTGGCTACGGCTTCGCCGCCGCCGAGCCGGGCACGCCGTTCCGCTCCAGCGACCACGACCCGATCAAGATCGGCTTCAGCGCCGCGCCGGACCCGGTCGAGATCGACATCGTGTCGATCAACGACTTCC
>DATMVL010000016.1:0-7056 GCA_035563175.1 Rhodoglobus sp.
CGATGCCCGGGTCGGCGTCGAGCTCTCGGGCCGCGGCGACCACCTCGTGCATGAGCTGCGCGTTGAGCGCGTTGAGCGCCTGCGGGCGGTCGAGGGTGATGACGGCGACACGGCCGTCGCGCTCCACCCGGATGGTGTCGGTCATGGCTGCTCCAATTCCAGTTCGGGGTCGACGGGGTCGAAGGCGGTGGCGACGGCGTGCTCGTCGAGCGGCGCCCACCGCGGTGAGCGGTCCTTGTCGATCAGCTGCGCGCGGATGCCCTCCTGCAGATCGGGCCAGGTCAGCGCGTGCACGGCGACGCGGTACTCCTGCCGCAACGCGGCCTCCAGCGACGGCAGCTCGCGGGCTCGGCGGAGCGACGCGAGCGTCACCGCGACAGCGGTCGGCGACTTGCTGCGGATCGTCTCCGCAGCGGCGGCACCCGGCCCGGCCTCCAGCCGGGCCAGGATCGCCCCGACGTCGTCGCCGGCGTACGCCTCGTCGATCCAGTCGCGCTGCGGCAGCAGCTCGGGCTGCGGCGGAGGTGCCGGCTCGAGCGGATGGAGCCGGTCGAGCGGCACGTACACGTCGGCCAGGCCGAGGGCGATCGCGTCGCCCGGGCCGACGGTGCCGCCGGTGAGGGCGAGGTGCGTGCCCAGCTCGCCGGGTGCGCGCGAGAGCAGCCAGGTGCCGCCCACGTCCGGCACGAAGCCGATCGAGACCTCGGGCATCCCGAGCCTGGAGCTCTGCGTCACGACCCGGGTCGACGCGTGCGCGCCGAGCCCGATGCCGCCGCCGAGGGTGAGCCCGTGCATGACGGAGACGACGGGCTTCGGGTATCGGGCGATCGCCGCGTCCAGCGTGTACTCGGCACGCCAGTATTCGGTGGATGCCGTGCCCCCGGCACGCGCGTCGCGCCAGATCGCGACCACGTCGCCGCCCGCGCAGAACGCGCGCTCACCGGCACCCCGCAGCTCGACCCGCTCGATCGCGTCGTCGTCGCGCCACTGCTCGAGCACCTCGCTCAGCCGCGCCACCATGTCGGCGTCGAGCGCGTTGAGCGTCTGCGGACGGTTGAGGATCAGCACGCCCGTGCTCCCCCGGCGCTCGACGAGCACGGGGTCCGGCGTCGGCTCCATCCCGCTACCGTATCCCCGCCGTTCGGTATGGTGAACGTCGTGATCAGGGATCGCATCGCCGCCCTGCTCTGGCTCGGTCCCGTCGGGCTCGTCCTGCTCGCTGCCGGCCTCCTCATCGCGGTCATCGTGCGCGACCTCCCCGCGGTGTCCGACTTCATCCGCACGTACCCGGGGCAGTACGACCTGCCGGCCTGGGCGCCCGTCGGCTTCCCCGCGTGGCTCGCCTGGCAGCACTTCTTCAGCGCGTTCCTGCTGCTGCTGCTGGTGCGCACCGGCTGGGAGATCCGCACCGGCGGCCGACCGAGCGCGTTCTGGACGCGCACCGCGCTTGCCGAGCGCACGCTGCCGCCCGTACGGATGCCGCTGCGCACCTGGTTGCACCTCGCCCTCGACGTGCTGTGGATCGCCAACGGCGTGCTCTACGTGGTGCTGCTGTTCGTCACCGGGCAGTGGGTGCGGATCGTGCCCACCAGCTGGGAGGTGATCCCGCACGCCGTATCGGCGGGCATCCAGTACGCCTCCCTCGACTGGCCGACCGAGAACGGCTGGGTCAACTACAACTCGCTGCAGCAACTGTCGTACTTCGCGACCGTCTTCATCGCCTCGCCGCTGGCCATCATCACGGGGTTCAGGATGTCGTCGCTGTGGAACCAGCGCTGGCGTCGCTTCGACCGGGTGTTCCCGATGCGCCTCGCGAAGGCCGTGCACTTGCCCGTCATGCTCTACTTCGTGGCGTTCACCATCGTGCACGTGACGCTCGTGCTCGCGACCGGCGCGCTGCGCAACCTCAATCACATGTACGCCGTCCGCGACGAGGCGAGCTGGGTGGGCGCCATCATCTTCGCCGGATCGCTGCTCGTGATGCTCGCCGGCTGGCTGTTCGTGCGACCCTCGAAGATGAAGCGCATCGCCGCGCTGGGCGGCACCGTGAAGGAGATGGGTCGATGACCAGACCGTTCCTCGTCGACCTCGGGGGCAGCACCGAGGTCGATCCGCTGCAGGTGCGCGACGCCGCGCTGACCGCCGAGGCCGAGGGGTACGACGGGGTGCTCGTGCCGGAGACCAAGCACGACCCGTTCGTCGGGGCGACGCTCGCGGGGGCGGCGACCCAGCGCATCCATGTCGGCACCGCCATCGCCGTGGCGCTCGCCCGCAACCCGATGTCGACCGCGGTGGTCGCCAACGACGTGCAGCTCGTCGCCCACGGCCGCTTCGCGCTCGGCCTCGGTTCGCAGGTGAAGCCGCACATCGAGAAGCGCTTCTCGATGCCGTGGTCGCAGCCGGCCGCCCGCATGGAGGAGTACGTGCAGGCGGTGCGGGCGATCCAGCAGGCCTGGGCGACCGGTGGCAAGCTCTCGTTCACGGGCGAGTTCTACGCGCACACCCTGATGACGCCGTTCTTCGACCCCGGGCCGAACCCGTTCGGGCCGCCCCCGATCTGGCTGGCGGGCGTGGGCGAACGGATGACCGAGGTCGCCGGCCGCGTCGCCGACGGATTCCTGTGCCACAGCTTCACCACGCGGCGCTACCTCGACGAGGTCACCCTGCCCGCCCTGGCCCGCGGCGGCCGTGCTGTGGAGGTGGCGATGCCGTCCTTCGTGGTGCTGGGCTCGACGCAGCAGGAGCTCGATGCCGCGGCGATGGCCACTCGCGCGCAGATCGCGTTCTACGGGTCGACCCCGTCGTACCTGCCCGTGCTCGACCTGCACGGCTGGAGCGGTCTCGCCGAGCGGCTCAACGCGGCCTCGCGCCGTGGCGAGTGGCGCGAGATGGCGGCGATGATCGACGACGACGTGCTGTCGGCGTTCGCGGTGATCGGCTCTCCCGCCGAGGTCGCAGCGCAACTGCGGGAGCGGTTCGGCGGCATCGCGACGCGGGTGTCGTTCAACGCGCCGTACCCGGTCGACCCGGCCGCGTTCGGCGAGGTGCTGGCGGCGCTGGACGCCTGACGGGTCAGCGCGCCGCAGCGCGGTAGCGCGGAGCAACACGCGGCACCCCGCCGGTTCATACCGGACCGTGGCCCGGCACGACGAACGCGACCTGCGCAGGTCGCCACGGCGCTCGGCGGCGACGTCGACCGCGCCTCCCACTGGGGCGTCGCGAGGCTCGTCGACGCGATCGGGTGCTAGGCCTCTTCGGCGGGGATCGGCTCCGACGGCAGCTTGCGCACCCGGGGCCGGCGGCGGCGGCGCTCGGGGATCATGGAGCGCATCTCCTCCAGCTTGCCGAAGCACAGCATCCGGTCGCCGGCCTCCAGCACGACGCCCATCCGCGGGTTCGGGATGACCGTGGTGCCGCGATGCAGGGTGAGCACGGTGATGTCGCGCTCGCCGAGGCCGGAGTCCCCGAGCTTCTGCCCGACCAGGTCGGCGTTGGTGTGCACGAGCAGCTCGGCGACGCCGTACCCGGTCGAGACGCTGAGGCGCTGACGGACGTCGATCTCGGGGAAGGCGACCTGGTTGGCGATGTAGTCGACGATCGCGCCGGCGACGTCGAGCTGGGTGGCGGTCTCGATGCCCTGCAAGCCCGGCGAGGAGTTGACCTCCATGACGAGCGGGCCCTCGTCGCCCTCGAGCATGTCGACGCCGGCGACCTTCAGGCCCATGATCTGGGCGGAGCGCACCGCCGCCTGCTCGTACTCGGGCGTCAGCGCGACCGGCTGCACCGAGCCGCCGCGGTGCACGTTCGAGCGGAACTCGTCACCGTTCGCCGTGCGGCGCATGGCCGCGATGACGCGGTCGCCGACGACGAGCGCGCGGATGTCCCGCCCCCGGCTCTCCTTCACGAAGTGCTGGATGAGCACGTTCTGGTTCGTGGACTGCAGCGTCTCGATGATGGCCTCGGCGACCTTCACCTCCGGCGCGAGGATGACGCCGATGCCCTGCGTGCCCTCCAGCAGCTTGATCACGACCGGGGCTCCCCCGACGCGCTCGATGGCAGCCCGCACGTCGGCGCGGTTCCGCACGAAGGCCGTCTGCGGCATCCCGATGTTGTGCCGGGACAGGATCTGCGTGGCCCGCAGCTTGTCGCGGGCGTTCGAGATGCCGTTGGCGGTGTTCGGCGTGTACACGTCCATCTGCTCGAACTGCCGCACCACCGCGGTGCCGAAGTAGGTGATGGATGCCCCGATGCGCGGCAGGATCGCGTCGTAGTCGCTCAGCGGCCGGCCCCGGTACTGCAGGTCGGGCTCGTCGGCGGAGAGGTCGATCGCGAAACGCAGCGTGTTCAGCACCTTCACGTCGTGCCCGCGCTGCGCTGCGGCGGCGCGCAGCCGCTGCGTGGAGTACGACCGCGGCGCGCGCGACAGGATGGCGAGTTTCATGAGGATGCCCTGACGGATGGTGCTGACAAGATGGTGCTGTGAGGCAGACCCCCCATTCAAACACCCTCGCCGGGTGGCGCGAGTGGGTCCGCCTCCCCGGCATCGGCGTGCCGTGGGTGAAGGCGAAACTGGACACCGGAGCGCAGACCTCGTCGCTGCACGCCTTCGACGCCGAGGAGTTCCAGCGCGACGCCGCGTCGTGGGTGCGGTTCCGGGTGCGGCCGTGGCAGGAGTCCGATGAGGACGAGGTCGTGGTCGAGCTGCCGGTGCACGACCGGCGCCGCGTGCGCAGCTCGAACGGGCAGGTGCAGGAGCGCATCGTGGTGCGCATGAACCTCGTGCTGATGGAGCAGGAGGTCGACGCGGAGGTCACGCTCAGCAACCGGGACCAGATGGGATTCCGGATGCTGATCGGCCGTGAGGCGCTGCAGCAGGGCTTCGTCGTCGATTCGGGCCGGTCCTTCGTCGGGGAGCGGCCGCCGCGGTCGATCCGGCGGCGCAACAACGGGGAGTAGGCGCTCTGGGTCCGACCTGAGAGTCCATCGAGATCGCCGCACCTGCGCGTAGCGTGGACGGATGGCTGACAGAGAGACGATTCAGCGCTGGTTGCTGGGCTCGGGCGGCAGCCCGTACAACTCGTTCGCGCTCGCCGCGATCTTCCTCGCCCTGCCGCTCTACAACATCGCGCAGGGCGGCATGACCGCCGGTATGGTCGTGCTGACCGTGGCGCAGCTCGCGGGCGTGGCGCTGCTGGTGACGGTCGGCATCGTGCAGGTGCGACGCATCCGCCGCGGCGTCGATGAGCCACCCGCGGGAGCGCCGCTCGCGCAGGAATCGGACCCGCGGACGCGATAGTCCCGGAGCGCAGGAACGCAGTGGCCCGGAATCTCCAGGATCCCCGGCCACTGCGTTCAGGATCGGCGGTCAGCGCACCATGGTCCAGCCGCCGTCACAGGAGATCGCCTGTCCCGTGACGAACGATGATGCATCGCTTCCGAGGAAGACGTTCACGGAGGCAGTCTGCTCGACGGTGCCGAGCCAACCACCCAGCGGGATCTTCGACGCGTAGATCGCCTTGTAGTGAGCCAGCGTTTCCGGATCCATGGCGTCGAAGTGCTCCTGCGCCATCGGCGTCACGGCCGCCGGCAGGATCGCATTGATTCGGATGAACTCGCTCCCCCAGTCGAAGGCGACCGTCCTCACGTAGCCGAGGATCGCCGCCTTGGCCGCCGAGTAGACCGGCGACCCCGGGTAACCAGTCACACCCGCGCCCGACGACGCGTTGATGATGGATCCGCCGTGCCCTTTCATCGCTCGGTAGGCAGCGGCATTCGTGAAGAACGTGCCCTTGACATGCACATTGAAAATGCTGTCTATGTCGGCGCCTGTGACGTCTTCGGCCGGTTTCTGCGCCTCGTTCCCGGCGATGTTGGCCAGGATGTCCAGTCCACCCATCTCCTGCACCGCGTCGGCGAACACGCGGTTCACCGCCTCCTGATCAGAGATGTCGAGGTGCTGGTACGTGACCGTCCCAGGTCCCAGCGCCGCGGCTTCTTCGGCGACACGTCGGCCGGCCTCGTCGTTGATGTCGACCGACACCACCGACGCGCCCTCACGTGCGTAGGCAAGCACCGTCGCGGCCGCGATGCCGCTGGCTCCTCCGGTGACGATCGCCCGCTTTCCCAGCAGTTGCATGTGTTTCCCTTTCTTCTCCATCGCGACCACGTCGACGTGATCGCGCTCAACCCTCGGCGGCGAGCCACTCCGGGATGAAGATCATGATGTGGTCGACGATCCGCTCGGGCGTCATGACGAGCTCGCCGCGCACCCACGCTGCGAGGAGCCCGATTGCGCCCGGCGCGATGAACTCCATCGCCGCATCGATGTCGATCCCAGGCGGAGGCGTACCCACGTAGGGGCTGACTAGCCTGCCCTGGGACTTGAACGCATCCACCGCTACTGCGAAGGCACCGCTCGCGACCGACGCGGAGAAGACACCGGCGTACAGCAGTCGATGTTCGTCGAAGTGCTCGGCCAATCTCGTCAATGCCCGCCGCGCGCTCGCCGCGCCCGTCACGGCACGCGTGCTCCGCGCCTCGAGATCCTCCACACCGATCTGATCGAACGCTTTGCGCAGCAGGAATCCGGCGAGGTCGTCGACGCCGGAGAAGTGCGTGTAGAAGACGCTGCGGCTCACGCCGGCCCGGCGCACAAGGCTGCTGACCGTCAGGGGCACGCCGTCAGCCTCCAGCGAACTGATGGCGCCGATGATGACCTCCCGTGTCCGTCCGACGCGAACATCGGCCGACGCGCTCATCGCGTGCCGCGCCGATGCGAGAGCGGTGGGCTCCATGTCATCCGGCACATAGTGATGCTAACCCAACTAGACAGGTGTCCAGAAACGGCGGCAGGGCGAGAAGTGACCGCAGGTCTGAAAGCTGAGGCGACTTGCGATCGAGCAGCCGATGACGACGCACCTCACCTAGACGTGGAAGGGGCGGCCAGCAGCCGCCCGGCCTCGCCTGCGCGAGCGTCTCGGTTCGTCGCCGAGAGGGATAGCCCTCAGAGAAGAGCGGGGCCGCACCACTGAAGCGGCCGGAACATTGGCTGGGGTA
>DATMVL010000017.1:0-16666 GCA_035563175.1 Rhodoglobus sp.
TTGAAGTAGTCGAGCACCTCGGTCTTGCTCATGAAGAACGTGATGTCGGTGCGCCCTCCGCCGCCGCTGCCGCTGCAACCGGCCAGCAGCGCGGTCAGGCCCGCGGCGCCGAGCCCGCCCAGCAGCGCTCGCCGGCTCACCGGGCGGTCGAGGAAGTTCGGTGAGGCGTTCACACGGGCTCTCCGTCCGTTCGTCGTCGAAGGAAGCTCCTCCACTATGGCGACCGAGCGCCGCTCACGAGCACCCCTGGCGCCGCGACCCGTCGGTGTGCCAAGGTCACACGTCAAGGCCCCGGTCCCGCCGTGGCGCGGTGCCTATCGTGATCCCGTGAGACGAGAACCGGTGTACACCGCCGCGATCGGCGCGGGCCGCGCGCTCTTCGCCGCACTGCGCATCCGCCGTTCGGTACGCGGGGCCGAGAACCTGCCCGACCACGGCGGCGCGGTCATCGCCATGACCCATTTCGGCTATCTGGAGTTCGCGCTCGTCGAGTGGGTGACGTGGCTGCACAACCGCCGCCGCATCCGCTTCATGGCCAAGAAGAGCGTCTTCGGCAAGCCGGTCGTGGGTGCGCTGATGCGCAGCATGCGGCACATCCCCGTCGACATGAAGGCCGGCGCCGGCGCCTACGGTGAGGCGGTGCGTGCGCTGCGAGCGGGCGAGCTGATCGGGGTGTTCCCCGAGGCGGGCGTGAGCGCCTCGTTCACCATCCGCGACTTCAAGACCGGCGCGGTGCGGCTCGCCGCCGAAGCGGGCGTGCCGGTCATCCCCGTCGCGGTGTGGGGCGGTCAGCGGCTGATGACGAAGAACCGCCGCATCCCGCTGCGGCAGCGGTTCGGCGTCCCCGTGCACTTCTCGGTAGGCGAGCCGCTGCACGTCGCCGCCGGTGACGATGTCGCCGCGGCCAATGCGGTGCTGCGGAACCGCATGACCGGGATGCTCGAGCAGCTGCAACGCGACTACCCCGACGATGGGCGCGGGCAGTGGTGGCAGCCGGTGCACCTCGGCGGCACCGCGCCGACGCCGGAGGAGGCGGCGGCCCGCGACGCCCAACGCGATCGTCGCCGCGAGCTCGCCGCTGAAGGCTAGCGTTTGGCCGGCTGACGGACTTCTCATCGAGTCCTCATCCGCAAGGGGTTCCGGCGACGGTGCCCGGGGTTACTGTCGGAGTATGGCTCGCAACGGTCGGGCTGTCCGCGCACTCGGCGGCCTAGTCGGCTTCGTGTCCTTCAGCGTGCTCGCGGGGATGCTGGTCGCGGTGGTCATGGCGCCCGGCTTCGTGCTGACCAGCCTCGCCACTTCGTCGGCCGTCGGGGTGTACAAGTCCCTGCCCGAGTTCCTCGAGCTCGGCGAGCTGCGCGAACGCAACGAGATCTACGCGGGTTCCAGCGCGGGCCCGGTCAGGATCGCGACCGTCTACCAGCAGAACCGCGAAGAGGTCGTCTACGAGCAGATCTCGGTGCACGCGCTCAACGCCGCCATCGACGGCGAGGACCGCCGCTTCTACGAGCACGGCGGCGTCGACGTGCAGGGCGTGGTGCGTGCCGTGGTCGACAACCTGCGCGCCGGTGGCGTCGAGTCGGGGGCGTCGACGTTGTCGATGCAGGTGGTGAAGAACAGCTTCATCAACGAGGCGATGGAGCTGCCCACGCCCGAGGAGCAGAAGGCCGCCTACGACGAGGCGATCGCGAACACGCTCGACCGCAAGCTCAAGGAGATGAAGCTCGCCATCGGCCTGGAGAAGAAGTACACGAAGAAGGAGATCCTCGTCGCGTACCTCAACATGTCGAACTTCGGTGACGCGACCTACGGCATCCAGGCGGCGGCACAGCGGTACTTCGGCGTGAACGCGTGGGACCTGACCCCGGTGCAGGCGGCGAGCCTCGTCGCCATCGTGCAGGAACCGAGTGCGCGGCACCTGGCCGACCCCGAGAACTGGGTGGCGAACCAGGAGCGCCGCGACGTCATCCTCGAGTTCATGCTCGACGCGGGCCACCTCACGCAGGAGGAGTACGACGCTGCGATCGCGACGCCGGTGGACGAGAACTTCGTGCAGCTGCAGCCGCCGATCAACGGATGCCGTGCTGCGGTGGTCGAGGCCCGCTGGTTCTGCGACTTCGTCCTGACCTCCATCGAGGAGTTCGCCTTCCTCGGCGAGACGCCGGATGCCCGCCGCGACGCCTGGAACCGCGGCGGATGGAAGCTCTACACCACGCTCGATCTCGACCTGCAGCGCGTCGCCCAGAACGCACTGTGGGCGTATGCGCCGAACAACGAGACCGGGTTCGCGCTCGGCGGCGCCTCGACATCGGTGCAGCCCGGCACCGGTCGCGTGCTCACCATGGCCGAGAACAAGGTCTTCGACGACGACCCCGAGCAGACCGGCGTCGAGTTCTCAGCCGTCAACTACAACACCGACTTCCTCCACGGCGGCTCGAGCGGTGTGCAGCCCGGGTCGACCTACAAGCTCTTCACCCTGCTGACCTGGCTCGAGGCCGGCAAGGGCGTCGAGGAACGGCTCTCGGCCAACCCGACCGGCTTCCCCGCCAACACCTTCAGAGCCTGCGGCGAGCGGCTCGGCGGCGAACCCTGGGAGCCGAACAACGCGAGCAACGAACGCGGGACGTACTCCATCCGGGCGGGCACCGTGCAGTCGATCAACGGCGTCTACGCGCGAATGGCGCAGCAGCTCGACCTCTGCAACATCCGCGACATGGCGGCGCGGCTCGGCGTGGTGCGCGCAGACGGCAACGAGCTGGGACCGCACCCGTCGAGCATCATCGGCACCGACGAGGTCACGCCGCTCAGCATGGCCGGTGCCTACGCGGCCGTCGCCGCCCTCGGCACCTATTGCACCCCGATCCTCATCGACTCGGTGGTCACGCCCGAGGGTGATGAGCAGCCGGGCCAGCAGGCGCAGTGCCGCCAAGTGCTCGACCCCGGCATCGCGGCGACCGCGATCGATGTGCTCGAGCAGGTCATGAACGTGAGCAACACGGCATACGCGAACCCGGACGACGGCGTGCCGATCTTCGGCAAGACGGGGACGACGGACCGGTCGAATCAGACCTGGATGGCCTCGGCGACCTCGAAGGTCGCGACGGTCGTGTGGGTCGGCAACAGCGTGGGGGAGCGCGACATCACCACCACCGCGTACAACGGCGTGCGGGGCATCCTGCTGCGGCACTACATCACCCGCGACATCATGGCCGCCGCCAATGCGAAGTACGGGGGAGATGCGTGGCCGGCGCCGCCCCGGAACCTGCTGCGCTCGACGGGGGTGTACGTGCCGGACGGCATGGCCGGCCTTCCCCTCGATCAAGCGCGCGGCGCGATCGAGCGCGCCGGTCTGGGCTTCGCCGACGGCGGGCAGACCGACTCGGAGCTGCCCGCCGGCCAGGTCGTGGCGACCGACCCGGCGGGCGGGACGATCGTGCCGAGGGACACGACGATCACCGTGTTCACCTCGAACGGCGCCCTGCAGCCGCCGCCGTCGAGCCCCGACCCGGCCGGGTGAGCACGGTCAGCGCTTGATGGCGCGTCCGATCCAGCCCGACAGCGAGCGCTGCTGCTCGCCCTGGTTGGCGGCGAGCACGAGCAGCACACCGGTGAGCACGGGCAGCGCCCACTGCAGCACCTTCTGCTGACGCTGCACGCTCTCCAGCTCGCCGGAGCTGGCCGCGCCCGGCTCGGTGACGCCGGTCGCGCCCTCGTCGGCGTGCTCGGCGATCTTGCGGCCGAGCAGCGCGGAGTAGAGGCTCGCAGCACCGGCCACACCGGTCACGGCGAGCTTCACGATCGTGTTCGTGCGCGCTTCGGGCTGCGCGGCGAGCCGCGACTTGTTGGTGAGGATGAGGCCGACGCCGCCGATGCCGTGCACGATGATGGCGCCGAGCTGCACCGGCGCCCACTTGGCCCAGCCGATGGACGACAGCCGCAGCCGCTCGGTCGGATCCTTCGCCTCGGCGGTGCCGCCGTTGAGGCCGACGGCGCCCATCAGCGTGCCGCCGAACCAGGCGGCGAGCCCGAGGTCGTGCAGCGATCGGATGGCGGTGTTCCCAGTGGACATGATGGCTCCCAGTTCGAGGTGGTTCCTCCACCATGACCCGCGGAGGCCCCGCAGCGGTGCGCCTTGACGTGCGGCTCGCGGCGTCGTAGGCCGCTCAGTCCCGCAGCGCTCTCAGGTACCCGGTGAGGCCGTCGGCATCGCCGATGTAGCCGACATAGCCGTCGGGACGCACCGCGATCACGCCGCCGTGCTGACGGCGCGTGGCCTGCGCGAGCGACGCGGCCTCGGCATCCGTCACCTCGATCTGCGGCAGGACGTCGGTCGTCTCGCCGCCGGGGAGGACGATCGCGACGTGGCCTGTGCTGCGGCCCAGTGCGTCGGCCATGCGGGTGTGCGGCAGGTAGAGGAAGTCTCCCGGGTGCACCTTGTCGCCTCGCCCCTGCACGATGTCGCTGTCGCGGTACCGCACCGTCTGCTGCTCGACGACGCCGGCCATGACCTCGCCGACGCCGGTGTGCTCAAGCCCGACGTGCAGCAGCATGTTCCGGATGCGCTGCCCGACCGGATTGGCCAGGGTGCCGACCGCGGAGAGCCGGTTCGTGAACTCGATGACGGATGCGCCGATCGGGTGCCGCTCGGCGTGGTAGCTCTCCAGCAGTGCCTCGCCGCCCTGCCCCGCGACGACGGCGGCGAGCTTCCAGCCCAGGTTCACCGCATCCTGGATGCCGGTGTTCATGCCGAGCGCGCCGGCAGGGCTGTGGATGTGCGCGGCGTCTCCGGCGAGGAAGGCCCGGCCGGAGCGGTACCGCGCGACCTGCCCGTGCTTGAGCTCGAATCGCGACAGCCAGTGCGAGCGCCGGATGCTCAGCTGCACGCCGCGCTCCAGCAGCGCCTGCTGCATCCACTCCTGGGTGACCTCGCGGTCGGGATCGGTGCCGGGCGGCAGCTGCGCGAACACGCGCACGCGGTCGCCGGGCAGCGGGAACAGCAGCCCGGTGGTGGGGCCGGGTGAGAAGAAGGTGTGGAAGCTCGACCGGTCGTAGTCGTACTCCGCCTCGACGTCGCCCAGCAGGAAGTCGTCGCCGGTGAACTGCCCGTCCAGGCGTTCGCCGATGATGTGCCGCACGGTGCTGCGAGCACCGTCCGTGCCGACGAGGAAGCGCGCGCGGATGCGCGACGGCGCTCCCTCCGCGCCGGTCACCGCGGCGTCCACCCCCTCGGCGTCCTCGGTGAAGCCCGTGAGGGTGGTCGCGCGCTCGACCTCGAGCCCGAGTCGGCGCAGCCGCTCGGTGAGCACGGCCTCGAGATCGGTCTGCGGCAGGGCAGCGGAGAACCGGTGCACCGCGATGATGTGCTCGAACGAGGCGTAGCCGATGTCGCGGCCCTCGGCGTGGAAGGCCATGCCCTTCGCCTCGACCGCACGGCTCATGACCGCGTCGAACACCCCGAGTGCCTCGAGGTGGTCGAGGCTGCGCGAGTGCACCGCGATGGCCCGGGATTCCGTGGTCGGGGCCGCCAGCTCGTCGATGATGCGCACCGCGACGCCGCGCCGCACGAGATCGGTGGCGAGCACCAGGCCGACCGGACCCGCTCCCACGATCAGCACATCGGTGTCGGTCGTCGCCATGTCGTGCCTCCTCGGAGGCCGCTATCCAGGGTCGACCGCCACGGCCATGATGGCGGCGCGGGACCCGACCGGTCAATGCCGCGGTGTCAACCCTCGCGCTCCCGGCGCCGTCTCGGCTGTGGCCGGCCCTAGCCTGGAATCGGGATGAAAGAGAAGCACGCATGACCTCGTACGCCGACCGCCCGTGGCTGACCTCCTACGCGCCTGGGGTGCCCGCTGACATCACGGACGTGCGCGAGACGCTCGTCGACATGCTCGCGGGTTCCGTCCGCCGGCACCGGCGCCGCGTGGCGCTGGAGTTCTTCGGCGCCGAGACCACCTACGGCGAGCTGGGGGAGCAGGTCGAGCGAGTCGCCGGCAGCCTGCGGAAGCTCGGGGTCAGGCGCGGCGACCGGGTCGCCCTGGTGCTGCCGAACTGCCCGCAGCACGTGGTCGCGTTCTACGCGGTGCTGCGGCTCGGCGCCGTCGTGGTCGAGCACAACCCGCTGTACACCGAGCGTGAGCTGCGGCACCAGTTCGAGGATCACGGAGCGGTGGCGGCGATCGTGTGGGACAAGGTGGCGCAGACGGTGCTGGACTTCCCCGCCGACGTGCGCCCGGCATCCGTCGTCGCCGTCGATGTCACGCGGGCGATGCCGCTGCGCACCCGGTTCGCGCTCCGTCTGCCGATCGCCCGGGCCCGCACGAGCCGTTCCGCGCTGACCGTCGGCGGGCCGGTGAAGGGTGCGCTCGAATGGCGCGACGTGGTGCGCTCGCCGCGCATCCAGCGACGCCATCCGCGGCCGGCGCTCGACGACATCGCGGTGCTGCAGTACACCAGCGGCACGACAGGCATGCCCAAGGGCGCGATCCTCACGCACCGCAACCTGCGCGCCAACGCGATGCAGGGCGAGGCGTGGCTGCCCGGGCTGCGCACGGGGCGCGAGGTGGTGTACGCCGTGCTGCCGATGTTCCACGCCTACGGCCTCACGCTCTGCCTCACCTTCGCGATGAGCGTCGGCGCACGGCTCGTGCTGTTTCCGAAGTTCGAGCCCGGGCTCGTGCTCGACGCCATGCGGCGGTCGCCGGCGACGTTCCTGCCGGCGGTCCCGCCGATCTACGAGCGCCTCGCGAAGGCGGCCGGCGAGGCGCGGGTGAGCCTGCGCAGCATCCGGTTCGCCATCTCCGGCGCCATGAACCTGCCCGTCGAGACGGTGCGGACCTGGGAGGAGACCACGGGCGGGTTGCTGGTCGAGGGATACGGGATGACCGAGACCTCGCCCGTGGCGGTGGGCAACCCTGTGGGTCCCACCCGCCGACCCGGCGCCGTGGGCGTGCCGTTCCCGAGCACCGAGGTGCGTGTCGTCGATCCGGACGATCCGGCGGTCGATCGCGCGTTCGGCGAGGAGGGCGAGCTGCTCGTGCGCGGCCCCCAGGTGTTCCAGGGGTACTGGAACCGGCCCGACGAGACCCGGGCGTCGCTGCTGCCGGGCGGATGGCTGCGCACCGGCGACATCGTGCGCATCGACGACGACGGGTTCGTCACCATCGTCGACCGGATGAAGGAGCTCATCATCACCGGCGGCTTCAACGTGGCGCCCACCGAGGTCGAGGCCGCGCTGCTCGTCGAGCCCTCCATCCGCGACGTCGCCGTGGTCGGGCTGCCGAGCCGGCACGGCGGCGAGGACGTGGTGGCGGCCGTGGTGCTGGAGGATGGTGCGACCCTCGACGTCGAGCGCATCCGCGCCGGCGCGCGGTCGCGACTGACCGCGTACAAGGTGCCGAAGCGGGTGGTGCAGGTGGACGAGCTGCCGCGCTCGCTGATCGGCAAGGTGCTGCGGCGCGAGGTGCGCGATCGACTTGGCGGGCGATGACAGCACGTTCTCGCGACCGCGTCCAGGGACTGACGCGGGCCGGCACCCGAGTAGCCTGGCCAGGCGGCTGCGAGCGCCCGAAGGAACGATGCGGATGAACGAGAAGGACTACCGATCGCTGGTCGACGAGCTGTCGGCCCAGCCCGACTCGGTGGCCGCCGTAGCCGATTCCGTCGTCCGGCTCTTCCCGGTCGACGGGGCCGCGGTCTCGACGCTCGGCGCTTTCCTCGGCAACGGCACCGTGTCGTCGTCCGGTCCGTTCGCGGCCCGCATCGACGAGTTGCAGTTCGACCTCGGTGAGGGCCCGTGCTGGGATGCGCTGCGCACCACCCAGCCCGTGTTCGAAGCCGATCTGCGCGGCAGGCAGGGTCGGGTGTGGCCCTCGTTCAGCACGGCGGTGGAGGATCGGGTCGGTGCGATCTTCGCCTTCCCGATGATCGTCGGCCCGCTGCGCATCGGAGCGATGGACATGTACGCCTCGAACCCCGTCGAGCTCGACCGGACGCAGGCGGCGCGCGCAGTGCAGCTCGCCGGGCTCGTCGGCCGCAACATCCTGCGCCTGGCCATCGCCGAAGCGGGGGAGAACCCCGGCGCCACCCGCGTCGCCCGCCGCAGCATCCACCAGGCGACCGGCATGGTGCTCGCGCAGCTCGACATCTCTGCGGAGGAGGCGGGGCTCGTCATCCAGGGCCACGCGTTCGCGACGAATCGGCCGATGAGCGATGTCGCCGAGGGTGTGCTCGCCGGCCGTCTCGTCTTCCGACGGGGTGCGGACGGCATCGAGGAGGCACCGTGAGCCGGCTCACGCGCGAGGCGCAACTGCTGCGCACCTTCGTCACCCTGGCCGACACGCTGGTCGCCGACTACGACGTGGTGGATCTGCTGCAGACGCTGGTGGAGCGCAGCCAGGAGCTGTTCGACGTCACCGCCGCCGGCATCCTGCTGGCCGACGGCGACGGGCAACTCGAGCTCATGGCGTCGACCAGCGAGGAGAGCGCGCTGGTGGAGACGATGCAGCTCGCCGCTGATGCGGGACCGTGCGTCGAGGCGTACACGACCGGCAGGATCGTCACGGTGGAGGACATCGCTCAGGTGCCCGAGGCGTGGTCGGCCTTCCGCGATCGCGCGCTGGAGCTCGGCTTCCGCTCGGTGCAGGCCATCCCGCTCCGACTGCGTGACGACGTCATCGGCACGCTCAACCTGTTCGGCGACGCCACCGGCGTGCTCGTCGGCGACGACCTCGAGGCGGCCCGCGCCATGGCCGACGTCGCGACCGTGGGCATCCTGCAGGAGCGGATGATCCGCGAGGTCGACGTCGTGCGCGAGCAGCTGCAGGGCGCGCTCAACAGCCGCATCGTGATCGAGCAGGCCAAGGGCGTCGTCGCCCATCAGCGGTCGGTGCAGCCGGACGAGGCGTTCGACCTCATCCGAGATTACGCGCGCTCGCATCGGCAGTCGCTCACCCACGTCGCCACACTGCTCGTCCGCCGCGATCTGACGATCTGACCGGGCGCCACAGCAGCGCGACGTAGACTCGACGACGTACCGGCTCAGACCCCGCTGGTTGGGATGCGGCTCCTGCACCCCCAACGATTCACGATGCTCCGCTGGCGCGGCGGCGGGAACGAGGCGGGCTTGGGCATCGTCGTCCACATCAACCGGGATCAGTTCATCCTGGCCACTTCGGAGGCCGCCGATCGGCTGCGCGAGCGGATCGCGGCGGCGCTGCGCGCCGGCGGCGCGTTCGTCGCGATGGGCGACCATCCGCGTGCGCCCGAGGTGCTGATCACCCCGTCGACTCCGGTGCGCATCGAGCACGCGCCCGATATCGCCGCCCTCGCCGAGGTGGACGACGGGGCGGAGTTCGTCGACTTCGACACCTACCGGCTTCCCTAGCGCGTCGGATGCCCGGCGTACGCTGAACGCATGTGCGGGCGCTTCGCGATGGACGACTCGACCAACGAGATGCTCGAGCAGATCGTGGCTGAGCACGGCACGGCCGCGCTCGCCGACTGGCAGCGCTACTGGCCGCCGAACTACAACGTCGCGCCGACCGACGAGGTGCCGATCGTGCGCGTCCGTCACGGCGAGCGCGAGGTCGTGCCGGCCCGCTGGGCGATGGTGCCGCCCGGCTCGCCGACGTTCGGCGGTGGCAAACCCGTCTTCAACGCCCGCATCGAGACGGTCGACACGCTCGGACTGTTCAAGCAGCCCTTCGCCCAGGCGCGGGCGATCGTGCCGGCCCTCGGGTACTACGAGTGGAAGGTCGCAGCCGACGGCGGCAAGGACCCGTTCTTCATCCGCGAGAGGGGCGGTCCGATGGCGCTGGCCGGCCTGTGGCGGGCCTGGCGCGACAAGAGCAAGGACGCCGACGACCCAGGAGCGTGGCGGATCTCCATGGCGATCATCACCATGGACGCGCACGCGGTGCCCGGCGACGTGCACGACCGCCAGCCGGCGTTCCTGACCCCCGAGCAGTTCGATGACTGGCTGGGCGACTCCCTGGGGCCCGCCGATCTCAAGCGCCTGCTGCAGGACGGCTCCGAGGCGGTCCGCGAGGAGATCGAGTTCTACCCGGTGTCGCGCTCGGTGAACCGGGTGAAGGTGGACGGGCGCCCCAACACCGGACCGGAGCTCATCGAACCGGCGACGTAGCCGGCGTCAGGGCGGCCAGCACGGCATCCGTCTCGTCCGCCCACGCGATCCACGCGCGGGCTGCGTGCTCGCCGGCTGAGATCGTGATCAGCCGGTAGGGCAGCTCCGGCGCGCGCTCGGCATCCGCGTCGCGGCGCACGGCGGCGAGTTCGGTCAGCAGCGCCTCGGCACGACCACGGGCGTCGGCGACGAGCGCCCGGCACGCCTCGGGCCCGAGCGCGTCGCCGAAGAACAGTCGCAGCAGCAGCCCGTTGCGCGGCGGCGGTGAGGTCGCCGGTTCGCGCAGCAGCTCGACGAGTCGCGTTCGGCCGGCCTCGGTGAGCCGGTGCACCGATGATCCGGTGCGTTCCCCGTGCTCGGTCGCCACGAACCCCTGCTCGCGCAGCCGAGTGATCGCGGGGTAGATCTGGCCGAAGCTCTCGCTCCAGAACGCGCCGAGGTCCCGCAGGATCGCCTCGCGCAGCCGGTAGCCGGTCATGGGCTCGACGCTCAGCGCGGCGAGCACGGCGAGGTCGGTCTGAGCGGTCGACACCACTTGATCATAGCTGGCAGATACTCTATGTTGCTGACAGATATGTTGATCGAACTCGTCCCCATCGCCGCCGTGATCGACGCCGTGCTGATCGCGGTGCTCGTCGTCTTCCAGCTCTGCCTCGCCGCGGGAGCACCGTGGGGGAGGGCGGCGTACGGCGGAGCGCGCCGTGTGCTGCCGAGCCGACTGCGGGTCTCGAGCGCCGTCGCTGCCGTCGTGTGGGCGCTGGTGGGCTTCGTCGTGCTGCGCCGAGCGGGCTTCGACGTGTGGGCGCCGCTGCCGGACATGGCGCTCCCGATCGCGGTCTGGGTGGTCGTGGCGGTGCTCGTGCCCGGCGTGGTGCTCAATGCGATCACCCGCAGCCGCGTCGAGCGGGCGATCTGGCTGCCGGTGACGCTGGTGATGCTCGCGGCCACCGTGGCGGTCGCGCTGGCACCGTAGGCCGGGTCAGTCCTCGCGGGCCCAGTCGAACGTCCGCGGCACCGCATCCCGCCACCGCGCCAGCAGCCGCTCGCGCTCGGCCTCGTCGATCCGCGGCTCCCAGCGCTTGTCCTCCGCCCACTTCTGCCGCAACTCGCCGAGGTCCGACCAGAAGCCGACCGCGAGACCGGCGGCGTACGCGGCGCCGAGCGCGGTGGTCTCCGCGACCACCGGTCGCACCACCGGGATGCCGAGGATGTCGGCCTGGAACTGCATGAGCTCGTCGTTGGCGACCATGCCGCCGTCGACTTTGAGCTCCTCGATCGGCACGTCGGCGTCGGCGTTCGCCGCGTCGAGCACCTCGCGGGTCTGGTACGCGGTCGCCTCCAGGGCGGCGCGAGCGATGTGGCCCTTGTGCGCGAACCGGGTCAGTCCCAGGATCGCCCCGCGGGCATCCGGTCGCCAGTGCGGGGCGAACAGCCCGGAGAACGCGGGCACGATCACCACGCCGCCGTTGTCGGGCACGGTCTTGGCGAGCGTCTCGACCTCGGGGGCGCTGCCGATGATGCCCAGGTTGTCGCGCAGCCACTGGATGAGCGACCCGGTCACCGCGATCGACCCCTCCAGCGCGTACCTCGGTTCGCCGCCGTCGAGCCGGTAGGCGACCGTCGTGAGCAGCCCGTTGGCCGACCGCACGATCTCGTCACCGGTGTTGACGATGAGGAAGTTGCCGGTGCCGTACGTGTTCTTCGACTCGCCGGCGTCGAATGCGGCCTGCCCGAAGGTGGCGGCCTGCTGGTCGCCCAGGATGCCCGCGATCGGCACCTCGCGCAGCAGGCTCGACGACTCCGCGTGCCCGAACACCTCCGACGAGCTGCGGATCTCGGGGAGCATCGACCGCGGGATGCCGAACGCCTCGAGCAGACGGTCGTCCCACTCGCAGGTGCGCAGGTCCATCAGCAGGGTGCGGCTGGCGTTCGTGACGTCGGTGGCGTGCACGCCGCCCTCCGGGCCGCCCGTGAGGTTCCAGAGCACCCAGGTGTCGGTGGTGCCGAACAGCAGCTCGCCGGCCTCGGCGCGGGCGCGGGCATCCGGCACCTGGTCCAGGATCCAGGCGATCTTGGATGCCGAGAAGTACGTGGTGAGGGGAAGGCCCGTGATGTCGGCGAACCGGTCCGCACCTCCGTCGCGGGAGAGTCGGTCGATGAGCGCCTGCGTGCGGGTGTCCTGCCAGACGATCGCGTTGTACACCGGTTCGCCGGTGGCCCTGTCCCAGACCACCGCGGTCTCGCGCTGGTTCGTGATGCCGATGGCGACCACGTCGTGGCGGGTGATGTCGGCCTTCGACAGGGCCAGACCGATGGCCTCGCGGGTGTTCAGCCAGATCTCGCGCGGGTCGTGCTCGACCCAGCCGGCCTTCGGGAAGATCTGCTCGTGCTCGAGCTGCCCGACGGCGACCACACGGCCGTCGTGGTCGAACACGATGGCCCGGGTGCTCGTGGTGCCCTGATCGATGGCGACGACGTGAGACATCGGTGTACCTGCTCCTTCGCTGGACGGGACGGGATCACGCTAGAGGGTGCGAGCGCGCCGGTTCCAGCCGGTGCACGCACGTGCAGCTACGACTCGACCAGGCGGCGGGCGAGGGCCTCGTCGAGCACGACGTCGGTGATGAGACCGGCTGCGAGCGCGCCCTGCAGGCTCGTGAGCTTCTGCACGCCGGAGACGACGCACACCCGCCGTGCGACCCGCTTGAGCCGGTCGAACGACGGGCCGGAGGCGCGGGCGTTCAGCGCGATGCCCTCGGTGCTGCCGTCCTGGCGGTAGAACACGGTCGCCACGTCGCCGACGACCCGGTCCTCGCTGAGGCTGCGGTAGTCGTCGCCGTCGAGGTAGCCGCCGATGTAGACGTGGCTCGGCACCTCGGCGAACGGCGAGCCGAGACCGAACAGCGCGACGTCCATCCGGGCCTGGATGTCGAGCACGCGCTTCGTGCTGCGCTCGCGCCAGAGCGCCTCCCGCGTGCGCGGGTCGTCGAAGAACGCGGGCACCGGGAACTGCTGGATCTGCGCGGTGAACGCCGCACCGAACCGCTGCAGGATCTCGCTGGCGTAGTCGATGCCGGTGGTCTGCGTGTTGCCGGCGCCGTTGAGCTGCACGACGACGGAGTTGTGGGTGGGCCGGCGCTGCAGGTGCCGGCTGATCGCGCTCAGCGTGGAGCCCCAGGCGATGCCGAGGGTCATGTTCGAGTCGAAGAACCGGCCGAGCAGCCGGGCGGCGCTCATCGCCACCCGATCCAGCCGGTCGATGTCGCTGAGCGATTCGGGCGTCGGCACGACGTGCGCCACGACCCGGTGACGGGCACGGATCTCCGCCTCCAGGCGGCTGCCCTTCTCGAACGGCGAGTTGATCTGGATGTCCACCAGGCCGGTCGCGCGGGCATGGCTGAGCAGGCGGGAGACCGTCGATCGCGAGGTCCGCAGCTCGCCGGCGATGGCATCCATCGTCAGGTCCTGCAGGTAGTACATCTGCGCGGCCTTCAGAGCGCTCACCGTTCTGAGGTCGCCCTCGTCGAGCCTGGTCGACATGGTCCGGCTCTCCCTTCTGCACATCCGTGCAATGGAGTTGTGAGTTCGTGCGCGGGTGTCCACGATAGTCGAGGCCGCGCCACGAGCGTGCGCCCGATGCAGAACAGGAGCCCGATGAAGCGCCAGGGAACCGAACCCGCCGAACGCCCCGAGGTCAGCCGACTGCGGGCGACAGGCCGCACGGCCGTGCTCGTGATCGGCGGCGGCATCAACGGCATCGCGACCTTCCGCGACCTGGCCATGCAGGGCGTCGAGGTGGTGCTCGTCGAGCGGGGCGATTTCGGCTCCGGGGCGAGCGCGGCATCCAGCCACATGATCCACGGCGGCATCCGGTACCTCGAGAACGGCGAGTTCCGGCTGGTGCGCGAATCCGTGCAGGAGCGCAACGACCTCCTGCGCACCGCGCCCCACTACGTGAAGCCGCTGCGCACGACCATCCCGATCTACTCGACCTTCAAGGGCATCCTCTCGGCGCCGCTGCGCTTCCTGACCCACCGGCAGGGCAAGCCGACCGAGCGCGGTGCGCTGCTCATCAAGGTCGGGCTCGTGCTCTACGACACGTTCTCGCGCGACGGGGGCAGCGTGCCCCGCCACCGCTTCCACGGGCGCAAGCGCTCGCTGCGCGAGCTGCCGCAGCTCGACCCCGCCGTGAAGTACACTGCCACCTACTTCGATGCGTCCATGCACGACCCCGAGCGGCTCGCGCTCGACGTGCTGCTCGACGGCGCGGCGGCCTCGCCCGACGCGATCGCGCTGAACTACGTCGAGGCGGTCGGCATGGACGCCGACGGCGTGCGGCTGCGGGACCGGGAGACCGGCGCCGAGTTCACCGTCGCCGCCGACGTGGTGGTGAACACCTCGGGCCCGTGGACCGACCTCACCAACGAGGCGCTCGGCGCGGCGACCGCCTACATGGGCGGCACCAAGGGCTCGCACATCGTGCTCGACCACCCGCAGCTGCTCGCCGCCACCGGCGGGCGCGAGATCTTCTTCGAGCACTCCGACGGCCGCATCGTGCTGATCTACCCGCTGGGCGACCGGGTGCTCGTCGGCACCACCGACCTGCCCGCCGACGTCCGCGAGGTGCCGGTCTGCACCCCGGACGAGGTGCGGTACTTCTTCGAGCTGATCGCGCACGTGTTCCCGGGCATCGCCGTCGGCACCGAGCACATCGTGCACACCTTCTCGGGCATCCGGCCGCTGCCGAAGCACGGCGACACGCAGCCGGGATTCGTGTCACGCGATTACCGGCTCGAGGTCGCCGACCGCGAGGGCACGCCGATCGTGAGCCTGGTGGGCGGCAAGTGGACCACGTTCCGCGCCCTCGGCGAGAGCGTCGCCGACCGGGTGCTCGGCCTGCTCGGACGGCGGCGGTCGGCGAACACGGCCGGGGCGGCCATCGGCGGCGGGCGCGACTTCCCGCGCACGGACGGCGACCGGGACGCCTGGGTGCGCCGCAACCTCGCCGGCGTGGACGAGCCGCGCCGCGCCGCGCTGTTCGAGCGATACGGCACCCGCGCCGCCGAGGTGGCGGCCTACCTCGACATGGACGTCGACCGGCCGGTGCTCGGCGGCCTCGTGTCCAGCCGCGAACTCGCCTACATGGTCGAGCACGAGCGGGTGGTGCACCTCGCTGACGTGGTGTTCCGGCGTACTGGCCTGGCCTTCACCGGTGCGGCCGACGAGGACGCCCTCCGCGAGCTGGCGGCAGCGCTCGCCCCCGCCGCGGGGTGGGACGCCTCCCGCACGGAGCAGGAGGTGGCGGCCTGCCTCACCGAGCTCCGCGAGCGGTACGCCGTGCCCTCGCCGGTGGCCGCGGGCTGAGCTGCACATCTGTGCAATCTCTCCCGACACGACCGTTCCAGCTCCCGGCGTGGGTATACGTTTCCTCCGCCGGGCGCGAGCGCCCCATCCGAATGACAAAGGAGTTAGGAACCCCATGAGACAAGGGCTGCTGAAGCGCAACGGCTTCTGGCTGGTGCTGTCGCTGGTGCTGATGCTGGTCTCGGCGATCGGCGCATCCGTCGTCCAGACGGCTGCCGGCGCGGTGACGATCAAGGACCTGCAGTGGGAGACGGCCTCCGGCCGCTCCATGAGCGCGCTGCTGTTCAAGCCGGCCGGCGCCACCGCCGACGACCCGGCGCCCGCCGTCGTGGTCAGCCACGGCTGGTGGAACAACCGCGAGATGCAGGACGCGAACTACGTCGAGCTCGCGCGCCGGGGGTACGTGGTGCTGTCGATCGACATGTACGGTCACGGCAACTCGGACCCGCTGCCCGCGGACGAGCTCGCCGTCGGTGGCACCGGCATGTACGACGCCGTGCAGCTCATCGCCGACCTGCCCTACGTCGACGCCGACCGCATCGGTGTGACCGGGCACAGCAACGGCGCGCGTGCGATCAACTTCTCGATGCCGCTCGACAACGCCGCCGACCAGCCGCTCATCGCCTCGGTGCTGCTCGTCGACAACGACCCGATCACCCGCGACGAGGATGGCGCCTACACGAACGTGTACGGCGGCCGCGACGTCGGCGTGATCCAGGCGCAGTACGACGAGTTCTTCTTCCGCAGCTACGACGCCGACGGCAACGTGCTCACGCCGCCGCGGGAGTACCCGGGCACCGACAACGCGCAGTCGTTCCTGAACTTCGGCACCGACCCCGCCGACGGCGAGCAGCGCGAGGCCGGCGAGGTCTACACCGAGAGCGTCGACGGGCAGGATGCGATGCGCGTCATCTACTCGCTGCCGCAGACCCACCCGTGGTCGACGATCTCGAGCGGCGCCGTCGGGCACCTCGTCGACTTCTTCGAGGAGTCGCTGGGCGCGCCGAACCCGATGCCCGCGGGCTCGCAGGTGTGGCAGGTCAAGGAGGGCTTCACCACCCTCGGACTGATCGGCTTCGGCATCTTCCTCGTCGCCTTCACCCGCGCCCTGCTCTTCACCCGCGCCTTCGCCGGCCTGCGGGTGCCCGAGCCCGTCGC
>DATMVL010000018.1:0-2863 GCA_035563175.1 Rhodoglobus sp.
TCGTCCTCGGTAGCGTGCGGCAGCTCGTGCAGGGGCTGCGCGGTGAAGGGCGCGATCACGGTGACCGTGCCGGCGGCGCTGCCGGCGAGATCGGCGGTGAGCTCGGCGGGCGTCAGCGCCCGGGCGACGGTGGTTCCCGACATGGGTTCAGCGTACTGCTGGCGCTATGCTCCGGTCATGGAGCGCGCGCTCAGGCCGAGGATGGTCGCCCGGTACGCCATCGGGTCGCTCGGCACCGGCGGATTCGCTACGCTGCCGGGCCTCGTGCTCGTCTTCTTCCTGACCGACACCCTCGGCGTCGCAGCCCTCGCGGCCGGCGTGCTGGTCACCCTCGCCAAGGTGTGGGATGTGCTGATCGACCCCGTGATCGGCGGCCGCAGCGACCGCTCGCTGGCCCGGCACGGCACCCGCCGCACCGGCATGATCGTCGGAGCCGTCGCCCTGCCGGTGTTCTTCGTGCTCACCTTCGCCGTGCCGGCCGGCACGCCGCCGCTGGTCGCCGGCATCTGGGTGATGCTGGCGTTCCTGCTCACGGCGACCGCGTTCTCGCTCTTCCAGGTGCCCTACATCGCCCTGCCCGCCGAGCTCGCGACCGGCTACGACGAGCGCACCCGGCTGGTGTCGGCCCGGGTCGTGGTACTCACCGTGGCCATCCTGCTGTTCGGGGCCGGCGGGCCCGAGATCCGCGACGCCTTCGGCGACGACGAGCACCTCGGCTATCTCGTCATGGCGGTGGCGGCCGGTGCGGTGATCGGGCTCGGGATGCTCGTCTCGTCGTCCGTGGCTCCGCGCGGCGCTCCCGGCGTGCCGGTGCGCGATCACTCGATCCTCGCCGACTACCGCACCGGACTGGATGCGCTGCGGCGCAGCGCCCCGTTCCGGTCGCTGCTGCTGACCTTCCTGCTGCAGGGACTCGCGACCGGGCTCATGCTCGCCGGCGGCCAGTACGTCGCCACCTGGGTGCTCGGCACCGGCGTCGCGCTGCTGTTCGCGGCGCTCATCGCCCCGGCTCTGCTGTTCGCACCGATCTGGGCGGTGATCGCGCGCCGCATCGGCAAGGAGCGCGCCTTCGTCGCCGCGTCGATCGTGTTCGGCGTCGCGGCGCTGACGATCGTGCTGCTGATCTGGTACCCGGGTCTGTGGGTGATCGCGCCCGTGGCGGTGGCGGGTGCCGGTTACGCGGGCATGCAGTCGCTGCCCATGTCGATGCTGCCCGACGTCATCTCGCATGACGCGCGCACCCACGGCGACGGCGCGGCCGGCAGCTTCGGCGGGGTGTGGACGGCGGGGGAGACCACCGGCATGGCGCTGGGCGCGACGGTGCTGACCATCGTGCTCGCGGCATCCGGCTACGTGGAGTCGACCGCGGGCGCCCAGGTGGCCCAGCCGCCGTCGGCCATCGCCGGGATCGTGATCGCGTTCAGCGCGGTGCCCGCGGTCATCCTCGCGGCGTCGCTGCTCACCTTCAGCCGCTACCCGCTGCGGAAGGCCGACATCGATGCGGTGAGGATCGAGGCATGAGCGCGCAGGACATCCTCGACCGGCTGCGCGGACTGCGCGAGGCCGACGCGCCGACGCACGGCGGGCGGGTGCTGTCGTACGTGTACGACTCCGGTCTGGCCGAGCTCGACGAGCTCGCCGCGGAGGCGATGCGGCTGGTGCAGCCGCTGAACGGGCTCGACCCGACGACGTTCACCTCGGTGGCGGTGATGGAACGCGAGCTCGTCGGATTCGCCCGCGACCTGCTCGGCGGCGACGACGACGTGGTCGGCAACGTCACCACCGGGGGCACCGAGAGCTGCCTGCTGGCGGTGAAGACCGCGCGCGACCTGTCGACCGGCACGAGGCTGCTCGCGCCGGTGACCGTGCACGCCGCGTTCCAGAAGGCCGCGCACTACTTCGGCCTGGAGCTCGACCTGGTGCCCGTAGGGCAGGACGGGCGGGTGGATGCGGCGGCGCTGATCGAGCGGATGTCGCCCGAGGTGGCGCTCGTCGTCGTCTCCGCACCGAGCTACCCGCACGCGGCCCTCGACCCGATCGCCGAGGTGGCAGCCGCCGCCGCGGAGCGCGGCATCGCCTGCCACGTCGACGCCTGCATCGGCGGCTGGGTGCTGCCGTTCTGGCCCGACCTGCCGCCGTGGGACCTGCGGGTGCCGGGCGTCACGAGCATCAGCGCGGACGTGCACAAGTTCGGCTACGCGCCGAAGGGCGCCTCGGTGCTGCTGCACCGCGGCCGCGATCGGCACCGCGCGCAGTACTTCGCGACCACGCGGTGGCCGGGATACCCGGTGGTGAATCCGACGATGCTCGGTTCGAAGTCGGCGGGCCCGCTCGCGGCGGCCTGGGCCATCACCCAGCAGCTGGGACGCGACGGCCTCGCGGAGCTCGCGGCGTCGTGCTTGCGCTCCACGAGCGTGCTGCGCGAGACAGTCGAGCGCATCGAGGGTCTGCGCGTGGTCGGCGACCCGGTCGGCCCGCTGCTCGCGGTGGCCGCCGACGAGGCGGTGCCCGCCGAGCGCCGGGTGGATGCGCATCACTGGGCCGACCAGGTGCGCGAGCACGGCTTCGTGCTGCAGTTGCAGCCGGCGCTCGGGGACCTGCCGGCGACCACGCACCTGACGATCACGCCGGTCACCGAGGCCGTGCTGCCGGAGCTGACGTCGGCGCTCGTGACCGCGGCCGAGGAGGTGCGCGGAGTGCCCCCGGTCGATGTCGCCGGCATGCTGCCATCCGTCGCCGCCCCCGACGCGCTGGACTCCGAGGCCGCCTGGGCGCTGCTGCAGGACCTCGGGATCGGCGCGGGCGGCGGACTGCCCCCGCGCATGGCGCCGCTCATGGCGCTCATGGCGGTGCTGCCGCCGGC
>DATMVL010000019.1:0-3886 GCA_035563175.1 Rhodoglobus sp.
GCGCCGGGCTGAGGCTCCGGGTCGTCGTCCGGGAGATCCTCGAACAGACCCAGCGGCGGATCCACGGTCATCGTGCCGCCCTTGACGTCGACGGCCGTGACGATGGCTTTCACGAACGGCACCAGCACCTCGCGGTCGCCCGTGTCCACGGTCAGCAGGTCCTGTCCGGGCAGATGCTCGACGCGCTTCAGCGTGCCGATGCGCTCACCGCCGCGCATCACGGCGAGGCCGACGAGCTCCTCGTCGTACCAGGCGTCCTCCTCGCGCTCGGCGAGATCCTGGTCGACCCACAGGATCGCCTTGATCAGCGACTCCGCCGTGCTGCGGTCGGGCACGTCCTTGAAGAACGCGACCGGCTGGAGGTTGTAGTACTTCAGCTCGATGAGCTCCAGCGTCTTGCGGTGCCAGGGCGAGCTCGTCGGCACCTGGAGGGTGAAGACGGCGCCCGGCACGAAGCGCTTCTCGGGCTGGTCGGTGTAGAGCTCGACCTTGATCGCGCCCTTGAGACCGTGCGCCTTGGTGAGCCGGCCGACCCGCAACTGGGTGTGGCCGGGGCGCGGTGCGACTGCGGCGGCCACCGATCTATTCGTCGGTGTCGACGACGTCGACGCGCACGCGCCGTCCGTCGGCGAGCGCCGAGACCAGGGTGCGCAGGGCCTTCGCGGTGCGGCCGGACCGGCCGATCACGCGGCCGAGGTCCTCGGGGTGCACGCGCACCTCGAGGACCTCGCCGCGCGGCGAGTCCTTGGCCGACACCTGCACCTCGTCCGGGTGATCGACGATCCCCTTCACGAGGTGCTCGACAGCGGGAGCGAGCAAGACCTAGGCCTCGTCCGTGGTGGTCTCACCGGCGACGGGCGCCTCGTCGGCGGCGTCGGCGGCGGGGGCCTCGTCGGCGGCGCCGTCGCTGGCGACATCGGCGGTGGGCTGCTCGGCGGGCTTCTCGGCCTTCGGCTTCAGCACCGGCTTCTTCTGCTCGTCCGCGGTGAAGGCCTCAGGGGCCTCCTTGGTGCGCACGGTGCTCTTGGCGTTCTTGTCGCCCTTGAAGCGGCCCCAGTCGCCGGTCAGCTTGAGGATGGCCTCGACCTGCGGGCTCGGCTGCGCGCCGACGCCCAGCCAGTACTGCGCCCGCTCGGAGTCGACCTCGATGAACGAGGGCTCCTCGGTCGGGTGGTACTTGCCGATCTCCTCGATGACACGACCGTCGCGCTTGGTGCGCGAGTCGGCGACGACGATGCGGTAGTACGGCGCGCGGATCTTGCCCAGGCGCTTCAAACGGATCTTGACAGCCACGATTCTCCTGAATGCATGTGTGAACGTTGGCGAACTGCCGGCCGTGAGCGTGGGGTGCACACTCGGCCACGAAAGCTCTGATGGGATCCACCGGACCGGATAGAGGGTCGGGTCGCGACGGACTCGATCGTCTATTCTGCCAGAGTTCGGGCGGGTTCGGGAACGGCCGGCCGTCGACGGGACAATGCCACGCCGACGAGGCAGATCGCGCCGCCCACGACGGCGAGCGCCGGCGGCACCTCGCCGAAGAACAGCAGGCCGAGCACGATGACCACCGGCGGCACGATGTAGGTCGAGATGCCGAGCTGGCCGGCGGGCATCCGCTGCAGGGCGTAGCCCCAGGTGGTGAAGCCGAGCGCGGTGGGCACGGCGCCCAGGAACACCACGCCGAGCACGGCGGGTAGCGGGGCGGCCTGCAGGTCGGAGACGAGCGCGCCGGTGAACGGCAGGCACGCCACCAGGCCGATGACGCAGCCGAGGAAGGTGACCTGCGAGCTGGGGATGCGCGCGAGCACCGGCTTCTGGAACAGCACGCCGGCGGCGTAGGTGATCGCCGCCAGCAGCGTCCAGCCGACACCGAGAAGGTCGAGCTTCGCACCGGATCCGGTCGCGATGCCGATCAGGATGACGCCGACGAAGGCGATCCCCGCGCCGATGCCCACCCACTTCGTCATGCCCTCGCGCAGGATGACCCCGGCGCCGATCGCGATGAGCAGCGGGCCGATGTTGACGATCATCGCCGTCGTGCCGGCGTCCAGCGTCTGCTCGGCCGTGTTGAGGGCGATGTTGTACACCGCGAACCAGAACACCCCGTAGCCGGCGATGAGCAGCCACTCCCGCCGGTTCGGGCGCACCCAGCGGCGGCTCGCCAGCGCCAGGATGCCCAGCAGCACCGCACCGACGGCGAGCCGTCCGAGCGCGAGCGCACCGCCGCCGAAGTACGGGCCCACGCCGCGGATCACGACGAACGCGCTGGCCCAGGCGACGATCGTGGTCGCGATGGCGATCAGGACGAGCGGGCTGAGGCCGGGACGCGGTTGCTGCACCGCGTCAGGCTAGACCCGACCGCGGACGTCGTCGGCGCATCCCGGACACGATGTCCGGAATCCGCCGGAGCATGGCCGTCAGCCGTTGCGGGCGTCGCGCCAGGCCAGCCACTCCTTCACCCGGTTCACGTCGTACCGGTCGCCCGAGATGCCGATCGTGAACAGGGTGACGCCGCGGTCGGCGAGCACGTCGGCCATGTCGAGGTCGGGCTGCCGCTGCTCGTTGGAGATCTCGATCTCGGCGATGTCGCGGCCGACCTCGTCGCACCAGCGGCGCAGCACCTCGAGCTTGTGGTCGAGCACCTCGGGCGTCGAGAAGCTGTGCCAGATGTCGGCGTGCTGCGCGACGAGGCGCAGGGTCTTCTGCTCTCCCGCGCCGCCGATCAGCACCGGGATCTTCCGGGTCGGCTGCGGGTTGAGCTCGGCCCAGCGCGCCTCGATGCGCGGCAGCGCCGCGGCCAGGTCGTTCAGCCGGCTGCCGACCGTGCCGAAGTCGTAGCCGTATTCGACGTAGTCGCGCTCGAACCAACCGGAGCCGGTGCCGAAGATGAAGCGGCCGCCGCTGATGTGGTCGAGGGTGCGGGCCATGTCGGCCTGCAGGTCCGGGTTGCGGTAGCTGTTGCAGTTGACCAGGGAGCCGAACTCGACCCGCTCGGTCAGCTCGGCCCAGCTGCCCAGCTCCGTCCACGCCTCGAAGTGCAGCCCGTCGGGGTCGCCGTTGAGCGGGAAGAAGTGGTCCCAGTTGAACAGGATGTCGACCCCGACGTCCTCGAGCTCGCGCACCCGGTCGCGGACCAGGTCGTAGGTGGCGTGCTGGGGCTGGAGCTGTGCGGCGATGCGGATGGGACGGGAGGTCATCCCCCCACGCTAACCCGCGCGGCTGGGCTTCAGCGCCCGAGGAACCGCTGCAGCGTCGCCAGCTCCTCCTCCGAGGGCCCGTCCTGCTTGCCGCCGCCGAGGCCGAAGCCCGACCCGGCCGGTGCGCCGCCGCCGACCGGCTTTCCCGCGGCCAGCGCGGCGTTCTCGGCCGCGCGCTTGGCCGGGTTGCCCGAGCGCGACTGCTTGCCCTTCTTCTGCTGCTTGCCGCCCCCGCCGAAGCGCTGACCCGGCATCGGACCCATGCCCGGCACCTGCGGCACGCCGCCCTTGGCGACCGTCTTCATCATCTTCGCGGCCTGCTCGAAGCGGGTGACGAGGCCGTTCACGTCGGTGACGGTCATGCCCGAACCGCGGGCGATGCGCAACCGGCGCGACCCGTTCAGCAGCTTCGGGTTGCGGCGTTCCGCCGGCGTCATCGACTGGATGATGGCCTCGGTGCGCACGATCTCGCGCTCGTCGAAGTTGTCGAGCTGCTCGCGCATGCCTTTCGCGCCGGGGAGCATGCCGAGCATCCCCTTGATGGAGCCCATGTTCTTGAGCTGCTGCATCTGCGCGAGGAAGTCCTCGAGCGTGAAGGAGTCGGTCGCGAACTTCTCCGCGGTCTTGCGCGCCTCCTCCTCGTCGAACGTCTTCTGCGCCTGCTCGATGAGGGTGAGGATGTCGCCGAG
>DATMVL010000020.1:0-2027 GCA_035563175.1 Rhodoglobus sp.
CCCCGTCGACCTGGAACCGCCGACGGTGCGCACCATCCTGCGCTTCGACTACGCGCACGGTGCCGAGGTCGCCGCGGACCTGCGCGCCGAGATCATCCGCGCCGCCGCATCCCGCCGGCGCATCCCCGGGCAGCGCGGCCCCGCCGCGCCGACGCTGCGTGCCCGTCTCGACGACGTGGAGCCGTTCCTCGGCGTCTGACCCTGGACCACGAGGCGCCACTTCCGACTCCCGCGGCGGCTCGGCGACCGCGCGAAGTGGCGCCTCATCCCCGAGCCTCTCGAGGAGGCGCCGGTTGAGACGGCTGGGGACGGGCCCAGGATGTCGGAAGTGGCGCCTCATCGGAGGGTGCGGGTGCACCCGGCGAGGTGCGCGAGAATGAACGGATGACCGCGCTGCGCCTCGTCTTCGCCGGCAGTCCCGCGGCGGCGGTGCCGAGCCTCCGCGCGCTGGCGGACTCCCGGCACCCGGTCGAGGCCGTCGTGACCCGCGAGGACTCGCCGCAGGGGCGGAAGGGCATCCTCACGCCGACGCCGGTGGCGGCGACCGCTCAGGAGCTCGGGCTGCCGGTCATCCGCGCGAACCGGCTCGCCGGCGACGCCACCGAGCGGATCACCGCGCTCGCGCCCGACCTGGGCGTCATCGTCGCCTACGGCGGCCTGGTGCGCGAGCCGCTGCTCAGCACCCCGCGCCTCGGGTGGATCAACCTGCACTTCTCCGACCTGCCGCGCTGGCGCGGCGCGGCCCCGGTGCAGCGCGCAATCATGGCCGGCGACGAGGTCACGGCGGCGACGGTGTTCCAGCTGGTCGAGGAGCTCGACGCCGGCGACGTGCTCGCGCGGCTGCCCGAGCCGATCGGCCGTCTGCAGACCGCCGGCGCGCTGCTCGACGTGCTCGCCGAGCGCGGCGCCGGCCTGCTCGTGCGCGTCGTCGACGCCCTCGCCGACGGCACCGCCAGCTTCGAGCCGCAGCAGGGCGAGGTCACGCTCGCCCCGAAGCTGACGCTCGCCGACGGCGCGATCGACTGGGACGAACCCGCCGAGCGCGTCCACGATCGGATCCGCGGCGTCACCCCCGAGCCGGGCGCGTTCACCGAGGTCGACGGCGCGCGCCTGAAGGTGCTCGAGGCCGCCATCGCCCGGGACGCGCCGCGACTGGCGCCCGGCGAGCTCGCCCTCGTCGGCAGGACCGTGGTCGTGGGCACCGCCACCGACCCGATCGAGCTCGTCACCGTGCATCCGGCGGGCCGCAAGGCGATGGATGCCGCCGCCTGGTGGCGAGGACGGCCCCCGTCATGATCACCGCGCGCAGCATCGCGCTCGACGTCATCATGGCCGTGCGCGAATCCGATGCCTACGCCAACCTGCTGCTGCCCGTGAAGCTCGGGCGGGCGAAGCTCTCCGACGCGGATGCCGGACTCGCCACCGAGCTGACCTACGGCACGCTGCGCATGCAGGGCTACTACGACCGGGTGATCGCGATCGCCGCCCGGCGGCCGGTGGAGCAGATCGACCCGCCGATCCTCGATGTGCTGCGCCTGGCATCCCACCAGCTGCTGTCGATGCGGATCCCCTCGCACGCCGCCGTCGACGAGGCGGTGAACCTGGCTCGCGCGGTCGGCTCGCGGTCGGCGACCGGGTTCACCAACGGGGTGCTGCGCACCATCGCGAGGACCGATCCCGAGCAGTGGCGCGAGCGGGTGCTCGCGCGGGCGGGCTCCGGCGAGGAGCGTCTCGCGCTCGAGTACTCGCACCCGCTGTGGGTGACGCGGGCGTTCCGGCAGGTGCTCGTCGCCGAGGGCCGCGAGGCCGAGCTCGAGCCGCTGCTCGCCGCCGACAACGTCGCGCCGCGGGTGTCGCTCACCGCGCTGCCCGGGCTGGCGGAGCCCGAGGGCCGGCTGCAGGAGCACTCGCCGGTCGGCATGCTGCTGGCCGGCGGGGATCCGCTGCGCGTGCCCGGCGTGCCAGAGGGCCGGGTGCGGGTGCAGGACGAGGGCTCCGCGCTGGCGGCGCTGGTGCTCAGCCGGGCG
>DATMVL010000021.1:0-9570 GCA_035563175.1 Rhodoglobus sp.
CCGACATCGTGACCTTCGGCAAGGTGGTCGGCGGCGGACTGCCGCTCGCCGCCCTCGCCGGGCCCGCGCACATCCTCGAGGCTCTGGCCCCGCTCGGGCCGGTGTACCAGGCGGGCACGCTCAGCGGGAACCCCGTCGCCGTGGCCGCCGGCATCGCCACGCTGCGCAATGCGGATGCCGACGCCTACGCCCGGCTGGAACGCGCGTCGTCCGCCGTGGCCGACGCCACCTCCGACGCCCTGTCGGCGGAGGGCGTCGAGCACGTCGTCCAGCGCGCCGGCACGCTGTTCTCGATCCTGTTCCGCGGCCAGCCGGCGCTCGACTACGCGCAGGTGCAGACCCAAGCGGCGCACCGGTACCCGCCGTTCTTCCACGCGATGCTCGACGCCGGCGTGAGCCTGCCGCCCAGCGTGTTCGAGGCCTGGTTCGTCTCAGCCGCCCACGACGACGCGGCGGTCGACCGCATCATCTCCGCACTCCCCGCCGCCGCGAAGGCCGCCGCCGCAGCCTGACGTATTCCCGTTGGGGCATGCAGTGCGGGAGGATGGACTACAGCGCCCCGGGCGCGGGCGCAACCCTTCGTCCCGGCCCGAACGGCCGCCCTATGTTTGAAGGAAATCGAACGGATGGAGACAAGCATGCGAGGCAAGATCCTCCTCCTCGTCGGGCTCGGCGTCGGGTACGTCCTGGGCACTCGAGCGGGCCGCGAGCAGTACGAGAAGATCAAGGACAACGCGCAGAAGCTGTGGAACGACCCCCGGGTCCAGCAGCGCGTGGATGACGTGCAGGGCTTCGTGAAGGACAAGGCCCCCGAGGTCGCCGACTTCGTCACGGACAACGCGAAGACCGTCGCGTCCAAGGTCTCGGGCCGCAAGCCGTCGGGCTCGCCGAGCACGGGCTCGTCGGGCACCGGTTCCTCGAACTCGGGCACCACGTCGACCGGCACCACGTCGTCGACGAGCACCACCCCGAAGCAGTAGCACCCATGACGGCCACCACGCCGGGGGCGCCCAAGCGTTCGCTCCTCAAGCTGGTCGGCGAGCTGCCGACGTTGCTCGTGAATCTGCTGCGCGCCGAGCTCGACTCGTTCAAGCAGGAGATCGGCGCGAAGCTCAAGGCGGCGGGGATCGGCGTCGGGCTCCTCGTCGGAGCCGCGACGTTCCTGTTCTTCGCCGTGGGCGTGCTGCTCGCGGCGGCAGTCGCCGGGCTCGCCACGGTGCTGCCGGTGTGGGCGTCCGCGCTCATCATCGGCGGTGTCATCCTGCTGATCGCCGTCATTCTCGGCTTCATCGGGGTCACGAGCCTGAAGAAGGGCGTGCCGCCCACCCCGGAGCACACCATCGAATCCGTGAAGAAGGATGTCCGCACGATCAGGGGCATCGAGAAGGGATCCGCATGAGCGACATCCAGCACCGTGTGACCACCAGCCGCGCCGAGCTCGAGCAGACCCTCGAGCAGATCGAGGACAAGCTCGACGTGCCGAAGCGCGCGAACGAGCTCGCCGGGAAGGCGAAGCGGTCGTGGGAGGACAACCCGGTTCCGTGGATCGTCGGCGCGACGGCGGCCACCATCGCGGTGATCGGGCTCGTCGCCTGGGCCCTGCTCAGCGACGACGACTGATCGAACAGCGCTCGATTGGCGTGTCCGCCGCCCTTCGCGGGAGGATAGGGGCATGCCGACCCGACCGCTGAGCGGTTGGCGGGTCCTGGTCCCCCGCGGTGGCAAGTGGGGGGACCAGGTCGCCGCGAACCTGCGCAGTCTCGGTGCGACCCCTGTCATCGCGCCCATGATCAACTTCGCGAGCACGGACGACGCGCCCGCGCTCGATCGCGCGCTCGGCGAGTTGCGCGACGGCGGCTTCGACTGGCTGGTCGTCACCAGCGCCACCACGGTCGACGTGCTCGTGGGCCATGGCGTCTCCGTGCCGCCGGCCACGCGCATCGCCGCGGTCGGCGAGACCACCGGCGCGGCACTCGCCCTGGCCGGGTACCGCGTCGACTTCGTGCCCTCCACCGACAACTCCGCCCGCGGGCTGGTGAAGGAGTGGCCCGCCGACGAGGCGCGCGGGCGCGTGCTGGTGCCGCAATCCGACATCGCCGAGCCGAACCTCGTCACCGGGCTCGGCAAGCTCGGTCTCGAGCCCGTCTTCGTGGCCGCGTACCGCACCGTCGGCGTGCCCGTCACCGACACGGTGCGGGCCGACGTGGCATCCGGGCGCATCGGCGCCGTGCTCGTGACCTCCGGTTCGGTCGCGCGGCAGATCGCCGCGCAGCTCGCGCCGTTGCCCGAGCACACGGTGGTCGCCTGCATCGGACCGCGGACCGCCTACGACGCCAGGGCCGCGGGCCTCACCGTCGACCTCATCGCCGAGGATCGCAGCGCGGAGTCGCTGGTGCAGTCCCTGGTCGATCACGCCTCCCGCTGACCGCGGGAACCCTCACGCCGTCAGCGCGGAAGCGAGCAGCAGCACCAGGCCGGTCAGCGGCGCCGCGCCCTGCACCACCGCGGCGCGCGCCAGCCTCGGCGACGACGTGACGAGCACCACCGCGGCCAGCACCATGCTGGCGCAGGCGAACACCGCGATGGCGACGCCCGCCTGCGTCCACGCGGTCGAGCCGAGCAGCACGAGGCCGGTGCCCGCACCGGCGGCCAGGAACAGGTTGTAGAAGCCCTGGTTGAAGGCCATCGGCTGGATGGTGTCCGCATCCTGCTGGGAGCGCAGCCCGAACCGCCGCCAGACCCCCGGGCGCGACCACAGCACGCTCTCCATCAGGAAGATGCCCAGATGGATGACCGAGGCCAGGAACACGAAGACGGCGCCGACGACGGCGAGCACGGTGCTCATCGCACCAGCATCGCACGCTCAGCCGAAGAGGATCGCAGCCTCGTCGTACCGGCTCTGCGGCACTGTGTTGAGCTTGCCGAGCGCATCCTCGAAGGCCACGTGCGTGATCTCGGTGCCGTGCAGCGACACCATGCGACCCCAGCGGCCGTGCACGACCGAGTCGATCGCGGCGAGCCCGTAACGGGTGGCGAGCACGCGGTCGTACGCCGTCGGGGTGCCGCCGCGCTGGATGTGCCCGAGCGTGGTCGCGCGGGTCTCGACGCCGGTGCGGGCCTCGATCTCGGGCGCGAGGATGTCGCCGATGCCGCCCAGCCGCGGACGGCCGAACGCGTCCAGGCCGCGCTCGCTGTGCGCGTCGTCCATCGAGTCGAGCTTGAAGCCCTCGGCGACCACCACCAGCGGCGCCCGGCCGCGGTCCTTCGCCGACTGCACCCACTCGCAGATCTGCTCCATGCTGGTCTTCTGCTCGGGGATGAGGATCGCGTGCGCACCCGCTGCCATGCCGGAGTGCAGGGCGATCCACCCGACGTGCCGGCCCATCACCTCGGCGACCATGCAGCGCCCGTGGGAGTCGCCCGTGGTGCGCAGCCGGTCCATCGCCTCGGTGGCGATCTCGACCGCGGTGTCGAAGCCGAACGTGTAGTCGGTGGCCGAGAGGTCGTTGTCCACGGTCTTCGGCACGCCGACGATCTTCACGCCGATGTCGGACAGGCGCTTGGCCGCAGCGAGCGTGCCCTCGCCGCCGATCGCGATCAGGGCATCCACCCCCAGCTTCGCCATCGACTCCTTGACCATGCCGCCGGTCTCGTCCTTGGCGAACGGATTGGTGCGCGAGGTGCCGAGGATGGTGCCGCCCTGCTTGGCGATGCCCATGATGTCGCGGCGGTGCAGCGGCACCGCATCGGCGTCGACCACACCGCGCCAGCCGTCCTTGAAGCCCACGAACTCGTGGCCGTAGATCTGGATGCCCTTGAGCACGGCGCCGCGGATGACCGCGTTGAGACCGGGGCAGTCGCCGCCGCTCGTGAGGATGCCGACCTTCATGCCTCCATCATGCCGTGTCGCGTGGGCGCCGGACGCACGGCGGAGTAGGGCCGGTCGACCTCATCGTGAGCGCCGTCCCGCTCAGCCAGTCGAAGGGCGAGCACGTCGTCGACGGCGTCACCTGCACCTGCGGCTGAGTCGCACCGCCCCGGGCCCGTCCCCGACCGCTACCCTCGGGGACGTCGCCCGGGACATCCCGGTCGCCTCCGATCGATTCCAGGAGCACAACCATGACCACGCCCTCCGGCGAACTCGCCACCCCGCCCGCCGGCGCCGACTACCCGGGCAAGACGCTCGGCCTCGTCGGGCTCATCCTCGCCATCTTCTTCAACCTGATCGGCCTGATCGTCAGCATCGTCGCGCTCAACCAGAGCAAGGCCGCGGGCTACAAGAACCCGCTCGCGAAGGCCGGCGTCATCGTGGGCGCCGTGCTGCTCGCGCTGGGCGTCATCATCGCGATCATCTCGGTGATCGTGACGTTCTCGCTCGCGAGCAGCGTCAGCACCTACTGATCCGAGCCGTTCGAAGGGCCCCGGCGATCGCCGGGGCCCTTCGTCGTATCCCGGCGATTACACTGACGCGATCATGCTCGCCACCACGTACGCGCCGGCCGAGCGCGTCGACCTCCCGTCGACGCTGCGCCCGTTGCGCCGTGGCACCGGCGACCCGACGCTGCAGTGGGATGCCACCGGGGCGTGGCGCACCATCCGCACCCCGGCCGGCGCCGCCACGATGCACCTCCGGTCAGGGCTGCACGGCGTCGACGTGACCGCATGGGGGCCAGGCGCGGAGTGGGCGATCGCCGGCGTGCCCGAGCTGCTCGGCGCCGGCGACGACTGGTCGGGCCTCGACGTGTCGCCGAGCACGTTGCTCGCCGACAGCCGTCACCGCAACCCGGGTCTGCGGTTGCCGCGGACCCGCCGGGTGTTCGAGGCGATGGTGCCGGCGATCCTCGAGCAGAAGGTCACCGGGCAGGAGGCGCGCTCGTCCTGGCGGTATCTGCTCCGCCGCTACGCCGAGCCGGCGCCCGGCCCCGCCCCGGCCGGGATGCTCGTCTTCCCGCCCGCGGACGTCTGGCGGCGCATCCCCTCCTGGGTCTGGCACCGCGCCGGGGTCGGGCCGGAGCGATCGGCGACGATCGTGCGCGCCGCCCGGGTCGCCGACTCCCTCGAGCGCACCCTGCTGCACGGCCGAGGCGGCGACCGGATCGACCGTGCCCTGCGCAGCATCCTCGGGGTCGGCGTGTGGACCGCCGCCGAGACCACGCAGCGCTCGCACGGCGACCCCGACTCCCCCAGCGTCGGCGACTACCACCTGCCCGCGCTCGTGGGCTGGGCGCTCATCGGGAAGCCGGTGGACGACGACGGGATGCTCGAGCTGCTGGCCCCGTACGCCGGGCACCGTCAGCGCGTGATGCGCCTCATCGAGTCCAGCGGCTTCGCGAAGCCGCGGTTCGGGCCGCGCATGACGATCCAGGACCACCGCGCCCATTAGTGCGGCGGCTACGATCCCGAAGCCCGCATCCGGCGTGCGTTGATGCCCGCCCTCCAACCCGGTGGAGCGCGCCGGACTCCGTCCCTACGCTGACCCGCGTGAACAAGCTCCTGCGCACCCTGCTCTCGTTCCTGCGCTCGAAGCGGGCGCCGAAGCTCGCGATCACCGACGTCGGGCGCATGCGCATGCAGGTGCGACCGAGCGATATCGACACGCTCGGCCACATCAACAACGGGGTCTACCTGTCGCTCGCCGACCTGGGTCGCTACGACCTGCTGGTGCGGTCGGGCGTCTGGGGCGAGTTCCGCCGCCGCGGCTGGTATCCGGTCGTCGCCAACGCGACGATCAGCTATCGCAAGTCCCTCGACCTGTGGCAGCGGTACGTGCTCGAGACCAAGCTGGTCGGCCTCGACGACCGGGCGGTGTACATCGAGCAGCGCTTCGTCGTCGACGGCGAGGTGTACGCGGTGCTGTTCCTGCGCGGCCGGTTCCTCAAGCGCGGCGGCGGCACGGTGAGCGCCGCCGAGATCGCCGAGGCGAGCGGCATGGCCCCGGATGCGCTGCCGGTGCCGGACTGGATCACGCGCTGGGCCGCCGACGTCGCGCTCCCCTCGACGCGGCAGCCCGCACCCTCCGTCTGGTGAGCCGTCAGGGCTTCGCGGGCCCGTAGGGGAAGCGCCCGCGCGGGTCCCATTGCCGGCGCAACTCGGCCAGGCGGGCGAACGTCTCGGCCGGCCACGCCTTCGCGAACTCCTCGTAGGTGCTGCCCGAGACCCAGTTGATGGTCGTCTCGGGCGAGGCCCACGGCGCGACCTGCGTCGCGAACGCCTCGGCCGCGGCCGGCAGCACGGTCTCGAACAGCGACGGGTCCGGTGCTCCGACGATGTGCAGGGCGTATCCGGATGCCCGTCCGCCGACCGCGGACCCCTCGGGCACGTCGACGGCCGTCGCGCCGCCCAGCTGCCGAACCTCCGCGGCCATGAACGGCGACCGCGCCGACGGGCCGGCGTGCGCCAGCAGCACGTCGGCGAAGCCGCCGTCGAGGTCGTTCAGCAGCATGCCGACGCCCCAGCCGGGGCCCGGCTCCGTCGGGTCCTGATGGATCTCGGCGATGCGTTCGGCCGGCAGCATGCCGAGACCGCCGAACTCCGGGGTGCCGAGTGCGAGCAGTGGAGCCGCGAGTCGCTCGCCCTCCTCAGCGGAGCCGGGGAACGCGAAGCGCAGCATGAGCAGCGTGCGGCCCCGCATCGGAGCCGGCACCTGCTCGAGCGGGGGGAACCGGACCAGCTGCACGCTGGTGGTCGCCCGCGCGTCGGCGGTGCGGGTCCAGTCGATCCAGCCACGCAGCACCGCGTCGATGTCGCTCTCGCCGAAGACGACCGAGCCGGCGTAGACGGCCGGGAGGTCGAGCAGGCCGATGGTGGTCTCCACCACGACGCCGAAGCCGCCCTTGCCGCCGCGCAGTGCCCAGAACAGCTCCGGTTCGCTGTCCCGGTCGGCCACGACGACCGAGCCGTCCGCGGTGACGACGGTGAAGGAGCGCACGTGGTCGCTGCCGACGCCGTGGCTGCGGGCGAGCGGGCCGAGGCCGCCCCCGAGCAGGAACCCGGTCGCTCCCACGTTCGTCGACGAGCCGGTGATCGGGGCGAGGCCGTGGTGCGCCGCAGCCTCGACGACGGCCGCCCAGCGAGCGCCGCCGGCGACCGTGGCGGTGCGCGACCGGGGGTCGACGGCGACCGCATCCAGCCGCCTGAGGGTGATGACGAGACCCGCGGCGATCGCGCCGTGGGCGCCGTGCCCGGTGGCCAGCACCGTCACCGGCAGGTCGTGCTCGTCGGCGTAGCGGACGGCGGCCGCCACATCGTCGACCGAGGCGGCGCCGACCACGAGGTCGGGGGTGTTGACGTAGTACAGGTTGAAGCCGAGCAGCTCGCCCGGGAAGCCGGGGTCGGCCGGCTCCAGCACGGTGCCGCTGACGGCGGCACGGAGTTCGTCGAGGGTCATGCGCTCACGATAGGGGCGGGCACCGTCCGATGGAACAGTCGCGTGAGCGGGTCGATCGGCGTGCAAGCCGGGCTACGCGGTGCGTGCCACGGCGGCGGGCTCCTCGGTGCAGACGCTCGGGTTGATCCGGTCGAGGACCTTGCCCGAGATCGCCCGCAGCGCCGCCAGCTGCTCGTCGTCGAGCACGTCGAGGAAGTGCTCGCGCAGCGCCGCCGTGCGGTCGCGGGTCGCTGCCAGCGCGACCCTCACGCCGTCCGGCGTCGCGACCACCCAGACGCCGCGGGCGTCGTCGCCGCACTCGCGCCGGGTGATGAGGCCGCGCTGCTCCATCCGCTTCAACTGGTGCGAGAGCCGGCTCTTCTCCCAGCCCATGAACTCGGCCAGTCGACCGGATCGCATCATGCGGTCGGGTTCGCGCAGCAGCGTCGCCAACACGTCGTAGTCGGGGGTGGAGAGGCCCGAGTCGGCGTGGAGCCGCCGCTCGAGCGTCAGGTCGAGCTGACTGCGCATGAGGTTGAAGGTGACCCAGATGTCACGCTCGCGCTCGGTGAGGGGCGGGGTCCGCATCCACCGATCCTACCGTGTAGTTGACATGTCATCAATGGCGGCGTATCGTCGCCCTCCGAATTGGTTGACGTATCAACAGTTATGAAGGGCTCTCAGTGTCAGACCTCAGAATCGGCATCATCCTCGGCAGCACCCGCCCCGGCCGCAACGGCGAGCAGGTCGCGAAGTGGGTGGTCGAGCAGGCGCGCAAGCGCGGCGACGCGCAGTACGACCTGATCGACCTCGCCGACTACCCGCTGCCGCACCTCGACGAGGCGATCCCGCCGTCGGCCGCCCAGTACGCCAACGAGCACACCAAGGCGTGGTCGCGCACGATCGCCCAGTACGACGGCTACGTCATCGTCACCCCGGAGTACAACCGCTCCCCCAGCGGCGTGCTCAAGAACGCGATCGACTACCTGTACCAGGAGTGGAACAACAAGGCCGTCGGCTTCGTGAGCTACGGCGCCCAGGCGTCGGGCCTGCGCGCCGTCGAGCACCTGCGCCAGATCGCCGGCGAGCTGCAGCTGGCGGATGTCCGCACCGCGGTCGGCGTCTCGCTGCTGACCGACTTCGAGAACTTCAGCACCATGAAGCCCATCCCCCACCACGAGCCGGTGCTGAACACCATGCTCGACCAGCTCACCGCCTGGTCCGGCGCGCTGCGCGCGGTGCGGCAGGAGGCCGCGGCGAAGGCCGCCTAGCCCCCGGGAGGCGTTCTGCCCGCCTGTTCGCCCGAATCGCATGAGTTCGAACCTCCGAACCCCTGCGATTCGGGCGAATTGCGTTTCGGGCGGCAGCACGCTGGCAACCTGCGCCCCGCGGCAGGAACCGCGAAGGCCTCCCGGATACAGTCGGAACCATGCCTTCCCCCGAGTTCCACGGGCTCGCCGACGAGTCCGTGGCGACCGTTCGCCGCTGGCTCGACGCGAGCGGTGACGCCCCCGCCGACCCCAGCGCGCAGCGGCTCGCCGGACTGCTCAAGGATCCCCTCGGCCTCGAGTTCACGGTCGGGTTCGTCGACCGCGTCGTGCGGCCAGAGGACCTGCGCGTGGCCGCCCGCAACCTCGAGCGGCTGAGCCGCCGCATCCCCCGCTTCCTGCCCTGGTACCTGCGCGCCGCCGTGCTCGTGGGCGGCGGCTTCGCGCCGCTGCTGCCGTGGCCGATCGTGCCCATCGCGCGCCGGGTGTTCCGCGGCATGGTGGGGCATCTGGTCGTGGACGCGTCGCCGAAGTCGCTCGACCGCAGCCTCGCCCGGCTGCGCGGGCAGGGCATCCGGCTGAACCTGAACCTGCTCGGTGAGGCGGTGCTCGGCGACGCGGAGGCGGGCCGCCGCCTGGCCGGCACCCGGGCACTGCTGGAGCGGGACGACGTCGACTACGTGTCGATCAAGGTCTCGTCGATCGCGAGCCAGCTCTCCATGTGGGCGTTCGACGACATGGTCGACACGGTGGTGCAGCGGCTCACCCCGCTGTACGAGTACGCCGCCGCCTCGCCGACCTCGAAGTTCATCAACCTCGACATGGAGGAGTACCGCGACCTCGACGTCACCGTCGCGGTGTTCACCCGACTGCTCGAGCAGCCGTCGCTGAAGAACCTCGAGGCCGGCATCGTGCTGCAGGCCTACCTGCCCGACG
>DATMVL010000022.1:0-2167 GCA_035563175.1 Rhodoglobus sp.
CGCCGACGAGGCGCTGCCCGAGAACACCCCTGGCGCCGACGCCGGCGTGGTCGACCAGAACGAGGTCGTCGCCGACGCCGTGGCCGAGGAGCTCGAGGACGCCGCCGAGGCCCAGGCCATCGCGGACATCGCCGAGACCGAGCTCGCCGAGGAGCCCGCAGCCGTCGAGCTGCCCGAGGGCGCCATCGCCGCCCCGGCCGACGGCTCGGTGCCGGAGGGCTACCCGATCAAGGGCAACCAGAGCTCGATGAAGTACCACACGCCGGACAGCCGGTACTACGACATCACGATCGCCGAGGTGTACTTCGACACCGCCGAGCACGCCGAGGCGGCCGGGTACGAGGCGCCCGCCGCGGCGACGGAAGAGAGCTGAGTTCATGGGTCAGAAGATCAACCCCTACGGCTTCCGCCTCGGCGTGACGACCGACTGGAAGAGCCGCTGGTTCAGCGAGCGCCAGTACAAGGACTACCTCACCGAGGACTGGAAGATCCGCGACGCGATCATGCGCCGCATGGAGTCCGCCGCGATCTCGCGCATCGAGATCGAGCGCACCCGGGACAAGGTCCGCGTCGACGTGCACACCGCCCGTCCGGGGATCGTCATCGGCCGTCGTGGCGCCCAGGCCGACGAGCTGCGGGCGATCATCACCAAGATCACCGGCAACCCCAAGGTGCAGCTCAACATCGTCGAGATCAAGAGCCCCGAGCTCGACGCCGCGCTGATCGCCCAAGGCGTCGCCGACCAGCTCGCCAACCGCATCGCGTTCCGCCGGGCCATGAAGCGCGCCGTGCAGAACGCCCAGCGCGCCGGCGCGCTCGGCATCCGGGTGCAGTGCTCGGGCCGCCTCGGTGGCGCCGAGATGAGCCGCACCGAGTGGTACCGCGAAGGCCGGGTGCCGCTGCACACGCTGCGCGCCGACATCGACTACGGCTTCCGCGAGGCCCGCACCACCAGCGGCCGCGTCGGCGTGAAGGTGTGGCTCTACAAGGGCGACATCCTCCCGTACAAGGCCCAGAACGACGACAAGATCCAGCGCGAGGCGGCGATGGCCGTCGGCGAGACGTCCGGCCAGGCCGGCGAACCCCGCCGGGTGGTCTCGTCGCAGGCCCGCCGCCAGGAGGCGCCGGAGCCCGAGACCCAGCCGCTGCTCAAGGAAGCCGATCCGGAGCTCGAGAAGCTGCTCGACGAGGAAGAGGACATCGCTCGGCGGACCCACGAGGGCCACGAGACGCCGCACTTCCGGGGAGATGACTGAACCATGTTGATGCCTCGCAAGGTCGCCCATCGCAAGCACCACCGCGGCCGCACCGGCGGCACCGCCAAGGGCGGGACCGAGATCAGCTTCGGCGAGTACGGCATCCAGGCCCTCGAGCCCGGCTGGCTGACCGCCCGCCAGATCGAAGCCGCCCGTATCGCCATGACCCGCGCCATCAAGCGTGGCGGCAAGGTCTGGATCAACATCTTCCCGGACAAGCCGGTCACGAAGAAGCCGGCCGAGACCCGCATGGGTTCCGGCAAGGGCAACCCCGAGCTCTGGGTCGCCGTCGTGAAGCCCGGCCGGATCCTGTTCGAGCTCTCGTTCCCGAACGAGGAGCAGGCCCGGGTCGCGCTCAACAAGGCGATCCAGAAGCTGCCGCTCAAGGCTCGCGTCGTGACCCGCGAGGAGACGTTCTGATGGCCCGCAAGACGTCCGAGCTCGCCGAGATGAACCTCGGTGACCTCATCGAGGAGCTGCGTGAGACGAAGCAGGAGGCGCTGAACCTGCGCTTCCGCAACGCCACCGGTCAGCTCGACAACACCGCCGAGATGCGCCGGGTCCGCCGTCAGATCGCCCGCATCAACACGTTCATCCGCCAGCGCGAGATCGAGGAGGCCACGCGATGACCAACGAAGAAGTGGCCCCCGAGACCACCGACGGAGCCGTGACCGGCGGCGCCACCGACGAGAGTCAGGCAGCGACCGCTTCGGCCCCCGACCGCAGCACCGACGAGACCAGCGGCGAGCTCCAGCGAGCAAGCGAGCGTCAGCGAGCAGCAAGAAAGGTGCGCGAGGGCGTCGTCGTGTCGAACGGCATGGACAAGACCGCCGTCGTCGCCGTCATCGAGCGCGTCCGGCACCCGAAGTACAACAAGTTCGTCCTGCAGACGAAGAAGCTCTACGCCCACG
>DATMVL010000023.1:0-6033 GCA_035563175.1 Rhodoglobus sp.
CCGGCCGCCGGAGCTGGGCACGCGCGAAGCCGGGCGGGCCGCCGCTGGGCAGCCCGCCCGTGAGCTCCGGGACCTACGCGAACGCCTCGATCGGCGGGCAGGCGCACATCAGGTTGCGGTCGCCGTACGCGTTGTCGACGCGGCGCACCGGCGGCCAGTACTTGCGGGCGACGATCGAGCGCAGCGGGTATACGCCCTGCTCGCGGGAGTAGGCGTGTGCCCACTCCCCCGCGATCACCGACTCGGCGGTGTGCGGGGCGTGCACGAGCGGGTTGTCGTCGGCGGGCCAGGTGCCGGCGGCCACCGCATCCGCCTCGTCCTTGATCGCGATCATCGCGTCGATGAAGCGGTCGATCTCGGCGAGATCCTCGCTCTCGGTCGGCTCGACCATGAGGGTGCCCGCGACCGGGAACGACATGGTGGGCGCGTGGAACCCGTAGTCGATGAGCCGCTTCGCCACGTCGTCGACCGTGATGCCGGTCGCCTCGCGCAGCGGACGCAGGTCGAGGATGCACTCGTGCGCCACCAGTCCGGCCTCGCCCGCGTAGAGCACCGGGTAGTGCTCGCGCAGCCGCGCCGCGATGTAGTTGGCCGACAGCACCGCGGCGGCCGTCGCATCCTTCAGCCCCTGCGCTCCCATCATGCGCACGTAGGCCCAGGAGATGGGCAGGATGCTCGCCGACCCGTACTCCGCGGAGCTCACGGGGTTCGCGCCACCGCGGGGCAGATACGGCGCCAGGTGCGCCTTCGCCGCGACCGGCCCGACACCCGGGCCGCCGCCGCCGTGCGGGATGCAGAACGTCTTGTGCAGGTTCAGGTGCGACACGTCGCCCCCGAAGTCGCCGAACCGCGCGTACCCGAGCAGCGCGTTGAGGTTCGCGCCGTCGACGTACACCTGCCCGCCGGCGGCGTGCACCGCGTCGCACACCGCGCGCACCTCGTGCTCGTAGACGCCGTGCGTCGACGGGTATGTGATCATCAGTGCGGCCAGGTCGTCGGCGTGCTCGGCGATCTTCGCGTGCAGGTCGTCGAGGTCGACGTCGCCCTGCTCACCGGTCGCCACCACGACCACCTTCATGCCGGCGAGCACCGCCGAGGCGGCGTTCGTGCCGTGCGCGCTCGCCGGGATGAGGCAGATCGTCCGCGCGCCCTGCCCGTTCGCGAGGTGGTAGCCGCGGATCGCCAGCAGTCCGGCCAGCTCGCCCTGGCTGCCCGCGTTCGGCTGCAGCGACACCTCGTCGTACCCGGTGACCTCGGCCAGCCACGACTCCAGCTGCCCGATGAGCTCGCGGTAGCCGACGGTGTCGGCCTCGGGAGCGAGGGGGTGGATGCCCGCGAACTCCGGCCACGTCACCGCCTCCATCTCGGTGGCGGCGTTGAGCTTCATGGTGCACGACCCGAGCGGGATCATCCCGCGGTCGAGCGCGTAGTCCTTGTCGGCGAGGTACTTGAGGTACCGCATCATCGAGGTCTCGCTGCGGTGCGTGTTGAACACGGGGTGGGTGAGGAAGGCGGATGTCCGCGCCAGGTCGTCCGGGATCGGTGACGCCGGCCGCCACGATCCGACGTCGCGCCCGGCGACCGGGTCGACACCGAGCGGAGCGAGCAGCTCGTCGAGCAGCGCGGCGTCCCCCAGCATGGTCTCGTCGAAGGCCAGCCGGAGGTGGTCGTCGTCGATGGCGCCGTAGAGCACGCCCGCCTCCTGCGCCGCCGCGACCAGCTCGGTGGCTCGACCGGGCACGTGCGCGACGAGCGTGTCGAAGAACGGCCCCTCGATCACATCGACCTTCGACGCGCGCAGGCGTGCCTTGGCGTTCGCGGTGAGGCGGTGCACGCCCTCCGCGATCCGTCGCAGCCCGTCCGGCCCGTGGTACACCGCGTACATCGACGCCATCACCGCCAGCAGCACCTGCGCGGTGCAGATGTTGCTGGTGGCCTTCTCGCGGCGGATGTGCTGCTCGCGCGCCTGCAGCGAGAGCCGGTAGGCGGGGTGGCCGTCCGCATCCTGCGACACGCCCACGAGGCGACCGGGCAGCTGGCGCTCGAGCCCCTTGCGCACGGCCATGTAGCCGGCGTGCGGGCCGCCGAAGCCCATCGGCACCCCGAAGCGCTGGGTGGTGCCCACGGCGACGTCGGCGCCCAGTTCACCGGGCGGAGTGAGGAGGGTCATGGCGAGCAGGTCGGCGGCCATCACGGTGACACCGCCCTGCGCCTTGACGGCCGCGACGACCTCAGCGGGGTTCCAGACGTGACCGGATGCGCCCGGGTACTGGATGAGCGCCCCGAACGACTCCGGCAGCTCCGCGTCGAACGCGGTCTCGACCAGCGCGATGCCGACGGCGTCGGCGCGGTGCCGCAGCAGCGCCTTGGTCTGGGGCAGGGCATCCCGATCGACCAGGAACACGTTCGACGACGAGCCCGACACGCGCCGCGCGAGCAGCATGCCCTCCACCACCGCGGTGCCCTCGTCGAGCATCGACGCGTTCGCGGTGTCGAGGCCGGTGAGGTCGGCGACCATGGTCTGGAAGTTGATGAGCGCCTCGAGGCGCCCCTGCGAGATCTCGGGCTGGTAGGGCGTGTACGCGGTGTACCAGCTGGGGTTCTCGAGCACGTTCCGTTTGATGACCGCGGGCGTGATGGTGTCGTAGTAGCCGAGGCCGATCATCGAGCGGCGCACCGTGTTGCGGCTCGCGAGCGCGCGGAGCTCGGCCAGCGCCTCCCGTTCGCCGATCGGTGCGGGGATGACCGAGTCGATGTCGCCCATCCGGATGCCGGACGGGACGGCCGCGTCCAGCAGCGCGTCGACGGAGTCGTACCCGACGGCCTCGAGCATCGTCCGCTGGGCGGCGGGGTCGGTGCCGATGTGGCGCTCTGCGAACCCGGTCATGCGGTGAGCGCGGCGTACTGGTCGTAGCTGAGCAGCTCGGGAAGCTCGGCGAACTCGACCTTCACGAGCCAGCCCTCGCCGAACGGGTCGCTGTTGACGAGTTCGGGCCGGTCGACGACGGCCTGGTTCGCCTCGACGACGGTGCCCTGCACGGGCGCGAACAGCTCGCCCACCGACTTCGTCGACTCGATCTCGCCGACGACGGTGCCCTCGGCCAGCGTCGAGCCGACGGCGGGCAGGTCGACGTAGACGATGTCGCCGAGCTTGTCGGCCGCGTACGAGGTGATGCCCACCGTCGCGGTCGAGCCCTCCACGAGCACCCACTCGTGCTCGGCGGTGTACTGCAGATCCTTCGGATCGGCCATGGTCAGTCCTTCTTCCTCGTATAGAACGGCAACGCCACGACGGATGCCGGGATCCGGCTGCCGCGGACGTCGAGATCCAGCGCGGTGCCGGGCGCGCTCGCCGCGGCGTCCACGTAGGCCATCGCGATCGGGTAGCCGAGCGTGGGCGACAGCGCCCCGCTGGTCACCTCCCCGACCACGGCGTCGCCCTGCAGCACTCGGTAGCCGGCGCGAGCGGCGCGACGGCCCTCCGCGGCGAGGCCGACGAGCACACGGGCGTCCGGATCGGCTTGAAGCAGCGCCTCGCGGCCGACGAACTCCTTGTCCATCACCGGCACCCGCCCGAGCCCTGCCTGCGCGGGCTTCACCTGCAGCGAGAGCTCGTGCCCGTAGAGCGGCATGCCCGCCTCGAGGCGCAGCGTGTCGCGCGCGGCGAGGCCGGCGGGCGCCAGGCCGGCCTCCGCGCCCGCGGCGGTCAGGGCATCCCACAGCTCCACGGCGGAGCCGGTCGGCAGGTACAGCTCGTACCCGTTCTCGCCCGTGTAGCCGGTGCGGGCGATGAGCAGTTCGGCGCCCCCGAGGGCCGCGGTGGCGACCCGGTAGTAGCGCAGGTCGGCGAGGTCGACGCCGGTCGCCTGCTCGACGATGGTCTGCGCTGCCGGGCCCTGGACGGCGATGAGCGCGATGCCGTCGCTCACGTCGGTCACCGTCGCCTCGAATCGCGCGGCGCGATCCGCCAGCGCCGCCGCCACCACGGCGCGGTTGCTCGCGTTCGCGACGACGAGGAACCGCTCTCCGGCGAGGCGGTAGACGATGAGGTCGTCGATGATGCCGCCGTCGCGCTCGAGCAGCAGGCTGTACTTCGCCTGCCCGACGGCGATCGACGACAGCCGGCCCGCGAGCGCGAGGTCGAGCGCGTCACCCGCCTGCGGGCCGCTGACCTCGATCTGCCCCATGTGCGAGATGTCGAAGATGCCGGCGGCGGTGCGCACCGCGTGGTGCTCGGCGAGGTCGGAGCTGTAGCGCACCGGCATCAGCCAGCCGGCGAAGTCGGTGAAGCTCGCGCCTGCGGCCTCGTGCACGGCGTGCAGCGGCGATCGCCGGAGGTCGGGCTGCGATGGATCGGTCACGGAGTTCTCCTGGCGCGCTGGGCTGCTGGTGGAACTCCCCCTCTGTATCTGAGCCTGAGAGATTCGCGCCGGCCGATTCTTCGACCCTGTGCGCTTACACCATCGGCGGCGTGGGCATCCACGCGCTTTCCAGAGCGGCCAGTCCGACGCGGTACGGGGACCTGAGAGATTGGCGGGGAGGCTTGCTCCTTCGGTGCTCGATCGCTCGAGCTCTCCCGCGTCGTGTTGCGGCCCGATCTTCGGTTGTGCGGCCAGCCTAGTCGGTGAGACCGAGTCCGTAGAGGATGCCCGAGGTCAATGTCGGCACGACGAGCACCAGGAGCACTACGGCCGCGAGGATCGCGAGGCCGTTGTTGAGGGCGGTGCGGCCGCGCCGGTAGCCGAGCGCGGCGAAGAACAGCCCGGCGACCCAGGCGGCGCCGAGGAGGAAGAAGCCCAGCACGTCCTCCATGTACCGCAGCGCGTCGAAGTCGGCGATGAGCCGGATCAGGAACCCGATGCCGCCGAGCAGCAGCCATCCCAGGAAGCTCGCCCCGGCGAGGACGAGGGCCGTGACGGTCCAGCCCGTGATCCGCTTGAGCGGCGCACCGGGCACCCGCGGACGCCGCAGGATGAAGAAGAACCGGATGCCGAGCAGCACCGCCGCTGCCAGCAGATCGATCGTGATGCCGGCCGACAGGATCCACTCCACCGGAGCGTTGTAGGGGAACCCGGTGGAGGCGCCGGCGTTGGTGATGGCCGCGGCGACCAGCAGCACGGCGACGACGCCGATGGTGACGACGCTGCCGGTGTCGGTGCCGACCGGCTCACGCACGCCGGCGGGGTGGGCCGGCAACGGCTGCGCGGGCATGGGCTGCGGGCTGGGGACGACCTGTTCGCTCACGCGCTCATTGTGTCAGCATGAGCCATGTCGATCCTCAGAACCGTGCCGGAGGGCGAGGCCGACGGCCTCGTGAAGGAGTTGTACGACCAGGACGTCGCCTCGCTCGGCTACGTGCCGCCGCACACCAGGGTGATGGCGCTGAATCCGGAGGCGGTGCGAGCCTTCGAGAACCTGATCCGCGCCTGCGTGGCGCAGATGGACACCCGGCGGTACGAGCTCGTCACGCTCGCCGCCGCATCCGCGCTCGGGTCCGACGCGTGCCGGGCGGCGCACGCGCGCAAGTCGCTCACGGTGATGGACGAGCAGACGGTCGTTCGCGCCCTCGGCACGCCCGGCGTCGACGACGGGTTCACGGATGCGGAGGTCGCGATGATGGACTTCGCCCGCCGTCTGAGCGCCGATTCGGCTTCGATGACCGACGAGGACAGCGAACGGCTGCGCGAGGTCGGCTTTAGCGACCGCGGAATCCTCGACATCGCGCTCGTGGCCGGTGCCCGCAACTTCTACAGCCGCACGCTGCACGCGCTCGCGGTCGAGATCGACGTGCCGCCGGACCTGCCACCGGCGGTGCGCGCCGCGTTGTGACCGACCGCCGCCGGATCGTCAAGCCCTGCCGGGGCGGGAAGGCGCTGCCTAGCGTCGCATCATGACGAGCTATCGAGTGAACGCCGAACTGACCGTCGAGGTCACCGATCCGGCCGCGGTGCGGCGGCTGGGCGCCGGGGAGGACGAGCAGGGCGCGATCCAGCGGGCCCTCGACGCCGGCCTGCGCGAGCTGCCCGGTGTGGC
>DATMVL010000024.1:0-3093 GCA_035563175.1 Rhodoglobus sp.
CGGCTCGCGGTCGCGCTGGTCGCCGGCAAGCTCGGTCTCGTGCCGGTGATGCGGCTGGCGCTGAGGGGGCTCGTGGCGGTGCAGGTGCCCGAGAAGGCGGCGGGACTGCGGGTCACGACGCGCGCCATGATCGACCGCTTCCACCGCGCCGGCGTCGAGGTGCACGTCTGGACGATCAACGACCGGGCGAGGATGCGGCAGCTCGTGGACCGCGGTGCCGACGGCATCGTGACCGACCGGATCGACCTCGCGATCGCGGAGTTCGGCGACCCAGTCTGACAGTCGCCTGGGAGTCTCTCGGAACGCGCCGCAGCGGGAAGGTTATGCCCAGGTTGCGGCGTTAGACCTGATGCAGATCGCGACAATCAGGGAGGGCCACACGATGGCAGACCGGAGCTTGCGGGGCATGCGACTCGGTACCCAGAGCCTACAGAGCGAAGAGGGTGTGGAGTTCTCCCCGCGGAAGAGAAGCATCTACCGCACGGCGGACGGTGAGACCTTCGAGGTCGTGTTCGCCGCCGACGCCGAGGTGCCGCAGACGTGGGAGTCGCCGAAGAGCGGGCGCGAGGGCGTGCTGCTGACCGGTGAGGGCGAGCCCGTCGAGCGCGACCAGGCCGACGCCAAGACGCCGCGCAGCCACTGGGACATGCTGCTCGAGCGCCGCAGCCGCGCCGAGCTCGAGGAGCTGCTGCAGGAGCGCCTGGAGTACCTGCGCTCCCGTCGCGGCCAGGGCAACAAGAAGGAGCAGATCGGGGCTTAGCGCTTCGGTCTCATCCCCCACAGCGTGACGCGCAGCAGCGCCTCCGCCACGATGCCCAGGTGTATCTTCGACCGACCGGTCGACCGTTCCACGAACGTGATGGGATGCTCCACGACCGTCAACCCGGCGCGTTCGAAGCGCCATGCCAGCTCGACCTGGAAGCCGTACCCGTGCGAGGCGACGCCGTCCAGGCCGACCCGGCGCAGCGCATCCGTGCGGAACACCCGGAAGCCCGAGGTCAGGTCGCGGATGCGGGAGCGCAGCACCCAGCGCGCATAGGAGTTGCCGGCGCGCGAGATCGCCTGCCGCAGTCGGGGCCAGTTGCGCACGGCGCCGCCGGGCATCCAGCGCGAGCCGAGCACGAGGTCGGCTCCATCGGCTGCGAGCTGCAGCATCCGCGGCAGCTCCGTCGGGTCGTGCGAGCCGTCGGCGTCGATCTCGACCACGTAGCGGTAGCCCCGCTCGAGCGCGACGGCGAACCCGGCGAGGTATGCCGGCCCCAGGCCCTCCTTGCGGGCGCGATGCAGGACGTCCACCGCCGGATCCTCCGCGGCCAGCCGGTCGGCGAGGGCGCCCGTGCCGTCGGGGCTCGCGTCGTCGATGATCAGCACGTCGCCGGCCGGCGCGGCGGCCCGGATGCGCCCGATCATGTGCTCCAGGCCGTCGATCTCGTTGTACGTGGGCACCAGCAGCAGCGCGTCAGCCGGCACGGCGCCTCCCCGTGCCCGCCGACGACGCGAGACCGGCGATGGCGAGGGCGGCGAGACCGAGGCCGGAGACCAGCCACTCGAACTGGCGCCCGAGCAGCACGGCCGGGGTCGTCGCATCCGTCAGCGGCACGTCGCGCACGATGGCGCCCGGTTCGTACCAGGGCAGGCGCTGCACGATGGTGCCGTCCGGCTCGATCACCGCGGTGATGCCGACGGTGGAGACGTTCACGACGGCTCGACCGAGCTCCATCGCCCGGATCTGCGCGATGGCGAGCTGCTGGGCGCTCTCGTCGGTGCGGCCGAAGTCGGCGTTGTTCGACGACGCGAAGACGATCTGCGCACCCTCCTCGACGGTCTCGGTCATGAGCTGGTCGTCGACGATGTCGAAGCAGATGTTCGTGCCGACGACGACCCCGTCGATGTCGAAGACCATGTCGGTGCTGCCGGGCGTGAACTCCCGTTGCACGAGGTCGATCAGGTCGGGCGCGAACGGCCGCCAGAACGCGCGGTCGGGGATGTACTCGCCGAAGGGCACCGGGTGCTTCTTGTCGTAGAGGTCGAGGGCGCCCTCCCCCGGCTTCCAGAGCATCGTGGTGTTGTAGCTGAGCCCGTCCCGCTGCGTGACGCCCTGGGCGACGAGCGGGGCGTCCATCCGCTCGGACACCAGGTCGAACACGTCGGCGGTGTACTCGTCCCGCAACGGGTCGGCGTACGTCGTACCCTCCGGCCAGAGCACCACGTCGACGTCCTCGTCGAACACCGGCACCGTGGCATCGAACTGCGCGGCGAGCAGTTCCTCCGCCGAGCTGCCGTCGAAGTACCCGGCGGCGCCCGCGCCCTGCACCGCGGCGACCCGCATGGTGCCCGAGGTGGCGACGGGGAATGCGGGCACCACGAGCAGGGCCGCGGCGACCGCGACCGGTGCCACCGCCAGCCGCACCAGCGAAGTGCGGGGATCGACATCGACACGCCGCCGCACACGCCCGACACGCCGACCGGCAGGCCGGATCTCCGCAGTTGCGGCGACGCGCACCGCCTCGACCGCGAGGGCGACCAGCAGCACCAGCACGAAGCTCATGCCCGAGATGCCGATCCACGAGTAGAGCGGAGCCAGGGGGCCGTCGTTCTGCGACATGCCCACGCGCCCCCACGAGAAGCCGCCGTAGGGCCACACCGACGCCCAGGCCTCCCGCGCCGTCCAGAGGCCGGCGACCGCGACCGGCAGCAGCACCAGCCGCCCGAACCCCGACGGCCAGATCGGCGGCAGCCACCGGTAGGCCAGCGCGATGGCGACGCCGCCGAGGGCGAAGAACAGCGATTCGAGCACGGCCAGCGCCGACATCGGCAGCGGGCCGAGGAACAGCGCCGCCCACGAGATGTGAGTGAGGTAGAACGCGAGGCCGCCGACGAAGCCCACGAGCGCCGCCTGCGCGGCCGTGCGCCCGATCAGGGTGACGAGCATCAGGCCGACGCCCACCAGCGCGAGGGGCCAGATGCCCTTGTCCGGGAAGGCGCCGTCGAGCACCGCGCCCGCACCGGCGGCGACCGGCACCGCCGCCCACAGCGGCAGGAGGGGCGCCTCGACCCGCTCGACCGCCCGCCTCACGCTACGGAACTGTACGC
>DATMVL010000025.1:0-5720 GCA_035563175.1 Rhodoglobus sp.
TCGCCGTGACGGAGACGGTGGCGCCCGGCCAGGAGCGGTTCGAGGGCGTGGTGCTGCGCGACGGTCCCGATGTGCCGGTGCTCGTCTTCGAGGCGGCGGGGGAGCGGCTGCCGATCGGGACGCAGCTCGCCGTCGAGGGAGCGATCCAGCCGGCAGAGCCCGGCGACGACCGTGCGTTCCTGCTCTACCCGGCGCAGCCGCCGGTGGTGCTGGCCGGCGCGCCACCGATGCTCGCCTGGTCCGACGACCTGCGCAGCACCTTCCTCGCGACGACGCAGCGCCTGCCGGGCGACGGCGGCGATCTGCTCGCCGGCCTCGCGATCGGCGACACGTCGGCCGTGACCGAGCCGCTCGACGCGGCGATGACCGCGTCGTCGCTGACGCACCTGACGGCCGTCTCGGGTGCCAACTGCGCCATCGTGGTCGGGTTGGTGCTCGCGCTGGCCAGGGCCGCCGGGCTGCCCCGCGCCGCCCGGGCCGTCACCGCGCTCGGAGCCCTGATCGCGTTCGTCGTGCTGGTCACTCCGGAGCCGAGCGTGCTGCGTGCAGCGCTCATGGCCGGTCTCGTGCTGTTCGCCATGCTCGGCGGTCGGCCCGCGCGCGGTGTGCCGATCCTGGCGCTCGCCGTGCTCGGGCTGCTCGCGCACGATCCCTGGCTGGCGCGCAGCTACGGGTTCGCCCTCTCGGTGCTGGCGACCGCCGGGTTGCTGCTGCTCGCGGCACCGCTCGCCGCGGCGTTGCAGCGCCGGCTGCCGAGCTGGCTGGCGCTCGTGCTCGCGGTACCGGTGGCGGCGCAGCTGGCGTGCCAGCCCGTGGTCATCCTGCTCGACCCCTCACTGCCGACCTACGGCGTGGTGGCGAACCTGCTCGCCGCACCGGCCGCGCCGGTCGCGACGGTGGTGGGCCTCGCCGCCTGCGTCGCCGCGAGCCTCCTGCCTCCGGTCGGCTCCCTGCTCGCCGCGGTCGCCTGGCTTCCGGCGGCATGGATCGCCGCGGTGGCCGCGTTCTTCGCCGAGCTGCCGGTCGCGAGGCTGCCGTGGCCCGGAGGCATCGCGGGTGCGACGCTGCTGGCGGCGGTGACGGTGCTCGTGATCGTGGCGCTGCTGCGCCGATCGCGCTGGGCGGCGCTCGTCGTCGTGACCGCGGTCGTGATCTACGCGGGCATGGTGGGCGGGGCCCGGGTCGCCCAGCTGGTGAGCCGTCCCGGGGACTGGCAGCTGGCCGGCTGCGACGTCGGGCAGGGCGATGCGTTCCTGGTTCGCAGCGCCGGCCGCATCGCCCTCATCGACACCGGGCCGGAGCCGGCGCCGCTGCGTGCGTGCCTCGACGAGCTGGACATCGACCGGATCGACCTGCTCGTCCTCAGCCACTACGACCTCGATCACGTCGGCGGTACCGAGGCGGTGCTGGGCCGGGTCGACGTCGCGCTGGTGGGCCCGACCGGTGGTCCCGACGATGAGGCGCTCCTCGCGCAGCTGCGGGCGAGCGGCGCCGAGGTGCGCGAGGTCGTCCATGACGACTCCGGCATCCTCGGGGCGCAGCGCTGGCGCGTGCTGTGGCCGCCGGCGCGGTTGAGCGGTTTCGAGCCGGGCAACGACGCCAGCGTCGTGCTCGCCCTCGCACCCCTCGACGCCGGCGGCCTCTCCGCGCTGTTCCTCGGCGATCTCGGCGAGCAGGCCCAGCAGGGGCTGCGCGACATCCCGGAGGTCGACGTGGTGAAGGTCAGCCACCACGGCTCGGCCGACCAGTCGGCCGAGGTGTACCAGCGCGCCTCGGCGACCGTCGGCGCGATCGGCGTGGGGCAGGGCAACGGGTACGGGCATCCCACCGACCGGCTGCTCGACCTGCTCGCCTCGGTCGGCACCGTTCCGGTGCGCACCGATGAGGACGGGCTGGTGCTGCTCGCACCGGGCGACGGCGACGCCGTGCGCGTCTGGACCCAGCGGTAGCCTTGACCGGTGCCCGCCAAGCCCGCCATCCCGCAGCTGGACTGGAACCGGGTCAGGCCAGCCCCGGTGGTGCTCATCACCGGCCCCGAGGGTTTCCTCGCCGATCGTGCCACCACCGTGCTGCGTGACCTGCTCAAAGCCGAGGACCCGAGCCTGGAGGTGCACGACGTCGACGCCGCCCAGTACGCGCCGGGGGAGCTGCTGACCCTCGCCAGCCCGTCGCTCTTCGGCGAGCCGCGGCTCATCCGGGTCACCGGCGTCGAGAAGTGCAGCGACGCGTTCCTCGCCGAGACCCTCGGCTACCTGGAGGCGCCGGCCGACGACACCTACCTGGTGCTGCGGCACGGCGGCGGCCAGCGCGGCAAGAAGCTGCTCGATGCCATCCGCGGCGGCGCCGGCGGCGGCATCGAGGTGCTCTGCCCCGAGCTGAAGAAGGATGTCGAGAAGCAGGACTTCGCGGCGGCCGAGTTCGCCGCCGCGGGGCGCCGCATCACCGGCGGCGCCATCCGCGCCCTGGTGAACGCGTTCTCCGACGACCTCGCCGAACTCGCCGCCGCCTGCCGGCAGCTGCTCGCCGACGAGTCGGACGAGATCACCGAGGTGACCGTCGAGCGGTACTACGGCGGGCGGGTCGAGACCAGCGCGTTCCGGGTCGCCGACTCCGCCATCGCCGGACGGCAGGGCGAGGCGCTCGTGCTGCTGCGGCACGCGCTCGCCTCCGGCGCCGACCCGGTGCCGATCGTCGCCGCCTTCGCCTCCAAGCTGCGCACCATGGCGAAGCTCGCCGGCGCGACCGGCCCGTCGGGGCAGCTCGCCGGCAGGTTCGGGCTGGCGCCCTGGCAGGTGGATCGGGCCAAGCGGGATCTGCAGGGATGGAGCGACGCAGGACTCGGCACCGCGATCGAGACGATCGCCGACGCGGACGCGCAGATCAAGGGCGGCGGACGCGACCCGGTCTACGCGCTCGAGCGGATGATCGGGGTCATCGCCGCACGCGGCATCCGCTGACCCGGCTCCGTCAGCCGGTGGTCTGCAGCTCCTGCGAGGGCAGCGGCTCCGAATGGAACGAGCCGACCAGCACCTCGTCGCCGGCGGCGCAGAAGGCGATGCCGACCGACTCGAGGTCGATCGGCTCGTCGGTGCCGGGCAGGGTGACGCGCAGGCCGCCCGTGTCGGACGAGTCGCAGTCCGCCTCGCCGCGATCGAACTCGATCACCGCGTAGGCGACGTCACCGGGTGCCAGAGCCACGGCATCCGCGCCCTCGGCCGGCTGCGGGGCGACGCCGATCGCCTCGCCCTCGGTCGAGAGCACCTCGACTGCCGGCGCACCGCTGAGGGTGCACGGGGTGTCGCCGTCGTTCGTCACCGCCAGGTCGACGGCGTCGTCGTCCCTGCGGGGCTCGAGCGCCGTCGAGAGGTCGGCGCACGCGGGGTCCGCGTCGTCGACCGGCTCCTCGATCGTCGGGCTCGCGCAGCCGGCGAGCAGCAGCACCAGTGCTGCGAGGGCGAACGGTCTCATGCTCCCAGTGAACCCCACCGGTACGGAAACGACGAGGGCCCCGGGGGAATCCCCAGGGCCCTCGCAACGTCGATGCGTCAGAGCGACGCGACCTGCTTCGCGATCGCCGACTTGCGGTTCGCGGCCTGGTTGCGGTGGATGACGCCCTTGCTGACGGCCTTGTCGAGCTTGCGGGTCGCCACGCCGAGGGCGGCGGTGGCCTTGTCCTTGTCGCCGGCGGCGACGGCCTCGCGCGTGGCGCGCACGGCGGTCTTCAGCTCGCTCTTGACGGCCTTGTTGCGCTCCTGGGCCTTCTTGTTGGTCAGGATGCGCTTGATCTGCGACTTGATGTTCGCCATGGTTGTGCTCTCTCGATTGCTTCGGATGCTTGAGGGCGGCCGAGCCGCCGGGCGCACGGGACCGCGCGCAAGACCGATCTACTCTACCAGGCCCGGGGGAGTCCCGGCAATCGAGGCGACCGCGTCGAGCAGGATGCGGTCGAACGCGTCCGGCCGCGTCATCGACACCATGTGCGTGGCACCTCTCACGTGCAGCAGCCGGGCGTCCGGCGCCGCCCTCAGGTAGCGCCGCTCCTCGAACCGGAAGTGGTCGAGCGAGCCGTTGACGAACCAGATGGGCTGACGGATGCGCGGCAGCGACCGCATCGGACGCAGCCGCCGCAGCTCGATCAGCGTGTCCTGCATGACCTCCAGCGCCACGCCGCCGCGGAGCACGTCTTCGGCGAGCTCGGGGTCGCGGACCGCCGCGCGCACCGCCCAGTTGTGCAGCGCGAGGCCGCGGTCGGGGAAGCGGTGGATCACCGCGGCGGCCGCACGCCACGCGTCCAGGGCCAGCCGGTACGGCTGCGTGCCGCAACTGGCCGCCAGCAGCCCGCGGATCGGCTGCTCGGCGAGTCCCGCGTAGTGGATGGAGGTGTACCCGCCGAGCGAGAAGCCCGCGAGCAGCACGGGATGCCGCGCGCGCTGGACCGCGCCGGCGATCGTCTCGACCGCGCCGTCCAGCGTGAAGCGCTCGGACATCCTCGTGCCGTGCCCCGGCAGGTCGATCGCCAGGGGCTCGTGGCCGTGCTCCTGCAGCAGCGCGACCTGGCGGCGGAACATCGTCGCCGAGGTGCGCAGACCGTGCACGAGCACCACCGAGACGGGCATCCCGCCAGGCTAGCCCGCAGCCGATCGGGGGGTTAGCCGGATGCCGGGAGCCCGACCCGATTCCTAGCCTGGGAGCATGACCTCCACAGCCCCCGCCCCGGTCGCCGAGCCGACGACCGCCGTCCCGACCCCCACCACGCCGGCGAACACGCTCGGCATCATCAGCCTCGTGCTGGGCATCACCGGCATCGTCACGGGACTCAACCCGCTGCTCGGCATCCCCGCCGTCGTGCTCGGCATCATGGCCCTGCGGCGCGAGCCCGGGAGCCGCGGTCTCGCGATCTCCGGCATCGTGACCGGCGCGTTCACCTTCGTGTGGATCACGATCGGCGTCGTCGCCACGCTGTTCTTCCTGCCGCTGGCGGGCGTGTTCGCCTGGCTGCCCTGGATGGACTGACCGGCAACGCGAAGCGCCCGGCCCCTCATGGGGACCGGGCGCTTCGGTGTATCGGAGCTGTTACGCCTTCTTGGCGCGACGGGCGAAGATGATCGCGCCGGTGCCGCCGAGCGCGAGCAGGATGCCCGCGCCGAGGAACCACGGGTTCACGCCTTCACCGGTGGCGGCGAGCTGGTTCGCGATCACGGTGAACTCGATCGACACGCCGAAGTACCCGCTCTCGTCAGCGGCGCTGAAGTAGTACGTGCCGAGCTCGGTGTCCGCGGGGAACGAGTACTGCACGGTGGCGACGCCGGAGGCGTCGGCCACGACGGGGGCGTCGCCGATGCCGCCGCCGCTGCCGCCGTTGCCGACCCCGAAGTACACGTCCTGGCCCGGCTGGAAGCCGGACGCGGTGAGCGTGATGGGCTGCGTGACGTTCTTGAGCTCGAGGCTCGTGACCGAAGCGGTGAGCGTGGGCTCGCCCGTGTAGAAGAGGTAGTCGTCGCCGTTGAAGCTGATCCCGCGCACCAGCACGGTGTCGCCGGCGTTGACGAAGACGCCGAACGCGAGCACCTTCGCGGCCTCGCCGGCGTCGAGTGCGGCCACGAGCTGGGCGACCGTGTACGGAGCGTTGGCGGTGAGACCTGCGACGCTACGGCTGGTGGTCCACAGGCCCCAGAGGTCGTCAGCGACGACAGGGCGTAGGGTGGTGAACTCGCGGTCCG